>DASPHQ010001043.1:0-3316 GCA_035629595.1 Urbifossiella sp.
CCACACCTGCGGCGAGCTCCGCGACACGCACGTCGGGCAGACCGTCACGCTGAACGGCTGGGTGCTCATCACTCGGAAGTTCGGCAACCAGGTGTTCGTGGACCTCCGCGACCGGTACGGCCTCACCCAGGTCGTGTTCGAGGCCGACAACGACGAGCTCTTCGCCATCGCCGACAAGATGGGCCGCGAGTGGGTGCTGTCCGTGACCGGTCTGGTCCGCGCCCGCGTCGTGGGGAAGGACCGCGCCGACATCGCCACCGGCAAGGTCGAGGTCGAGGCGAAGGCGCTCACCGTCCTCAACCAGTGCCCGCCGCTGCCGTTCAGCGTGACCGAGTTCCCGGACGAGGAGCCGGCGAACGAGGACCTGCGCCTCCAGTACCGCTACCTCGACCTCCGCCGCCGCAGCATCCAGGGGGTGCTGGCGCTGCGGCACCGCATGAACAAGGCCATCCGCGACTACATGGACGAGCGCGGCTTCCTGGAACTCGAGACCCCACTGTTGGGCAAGAGCACGCCCGAAGGCGCCCGCGACTACCTCGTCCCGAGCCGCGTCTTCAACGGCGAGTTCTTCGCCCTGCCGCAGTCGCCGCAGCTGTACAAGCAGCTCCTCATGATTTCGGGCTACGACAAGTACTTCCAGATCGCCCGCTGCCTCCGCGACGAGGATCTGCGCGCCGACCGGCAGCCCGAGTTCACCCAGCTCGACGTGGAAATGAGCTTCGTCGAGATCGACGACGTGTTAGACCTGATGGAGGGGCTGGCCGCGGACCTCCTCCAGAAGTGCCACGGGCTCACGATCCCGACGCCGTTCCCCCGACTGACGTACGCCGACGCGATGCTCCGCTACGGCTCCGACAAGCCGGACCTGCGCTTCGGCCTGGAGATCGTGGACGTGTCGGACATCGCCGCGGAGAGCGAGTTCACCGTGTTCAAGAGCGTGCTGGCGGCCGGCGGCGTCGTCCGCGGCATCAACGCCACGGCGGCCGCGGACAAGTTCAGCAACAGCGCTCTGAAGCCGGGCGGCGACCTGCCGAAGGTGGTCGAGGTGTACAAGGCAAAGGGGCTGGCGTGGATGAAGGCCGAGGGCGACAAGCTCACCGGCAGCATCGAGAAGTTCTTCCCCGACGCCGTGAAGGCGAAGCTGAAGGAGAAGCTCGGCGTGAAGCCGGGCGACCTCCTCCTGTTCGTCGCCGACACCGAGGTCGTCGCGTCCGCCGCACTGGGGGCGCTGCGGGTCCACCTCGGCACGGCGCTGAAGCGGGTCACGAACTGGTGGGACGAGAAGGCGGCGTGGGACGCGGCCGAGGCGGCCGCGGCGAAGAAGGAGAAGCGGCCGGCGAAGCCGTTCGCCATGCGGCCGGAGCACTTCAACCTGCTGTGGGTGACCGACTTCCCGATGTTCGGCTGGGACGACGAGGAGAAGCGCTGGGCGGCCATCCACCACCCGTTCACCGGCCCGCGGGACGAGGACGTGGCCTTCCTCGCCACCGACCCCGGCAAGGTGCGGGCGAAGGCGTACGACCTGGTGCTCAACGGCTACGAGGTCGGTGGCGGCAGCATCCGCATCCACCGCCAGGACGTGCAGAACACGGTGTTCGGGCTCCTCGGCATGGAGTTGGAGGAGGCGCGGAAGCGGTTCGGGTTCCTGCTAGACGCCCTCCAAAGCGGCGCCCCGCCGCACGGCGGCATCGCCCTGGGCCTGGACCGGTGGTGCATGATCCTGGCGGGGACGACGAACATCCGCGACGTGATCGCCTTCCCGAAGAACCAGAAGGCGCGCGACCTGATGACCGGCGCCCCCGCCGCCGTGGACGCCCGCCAGCTCCGCGACCTGGGGGTGAAGTTGAGCTGATTGTGAAGCCCGGGGGGCGGCCGTCCCCGGGCTTTCGAGGGCGTTCGCGGTCAACGGCTTACGCCAACGGCACGATGGTTGCGGTTCCCCTCCCACGGGGAACAGCGAATGACCAATTCCGAGCCGATCCTCCGCGTCCTCTGCGTGGACGACAACCGCGACGCCGCCGACACCCTCGGCGTCTTGCTCGACCTGTTCGGCTACACGGCGCGCGTCTGCTACGACGGGCTCAGCGCCCTTGAGGTGGCGGAAGAATTCCGCCCGGACGCCGCCATCCTCGACCTGTCGATGCCGGGGATGCAAGGCGACGAGCTCGGCCGCCGCCTCCGCGAGACTGACTGGGGTCGGACGCTGCCGCTGGTGGCGCTGACGGCGCTCAGCGGCGAGGAAGCGCGCCTGCGGACCGCGGCCGCCGGGTTCGACCTTCACCTCATCAAGCCGGTGAACCCCGACCGGCTGGCGAACGTGCTGGCCGACATCGTCATCTTGCGCGGCGAGGGTTGAAAGCCCGGGGACGGCCGTCCCCGGGCTTCCTTCCGGCTCTATAAACTACCCCTCACCACCCACCTCTCCAGGAAGGGAAGGCCGCATGTCGCTCCGCCTGCTCGCCGCCGCCGTCGCCGCAGCGCTCCTGACCGCCCCGGTCGCCGCCGACACGCCCGCGCAACCGAACCGGGCCGCGGCCGACGCGGCGCTCGCCCGCACCGCCGCCGGGATGCTCGCCGGCGTCCGCACGGTCTTGCTCCCGAACGGCCTGCGGGTGTACCTGTACCCCATCGCCAACTCGCCGCTCGTGACCACGATGGTTGCCTACCGCGTCGGCAGCGCCGACGAGGAGGCCGACCAGACCGGCCTGTCGCACTACCTCGAACACCTCCTGTTCAAGGGGACCGACAAGCTCCTCCCCGGCGACGTGGACCGCGCCACCCAGCGCAACGGCGGGGCGAACAACGCCTACACGTCCGAGGACATGACCGTCTACCACTTCGACTTCGCCGCCGACCGGTGGGCCGCCGCCCTCGACATCGAGGCCGACCGGATGCGGAACGTGCGGATCGACGAGAAGCACGAGTTCCAGCAGGAGAAGGGGGCCGTCGTCGCCGAGCTGAAGGGCGGCGAGGACCAGCCGTGGGACCTGGAGTTCAAGGCGATCCTGCCGCTGCTCTATCCGAAGGACTCGCCGTATTCGCATCCCGTGATCGGCGAGGAGCAGCACGTCCGCGGCGCGTCCGCCGAGATCATCAAGCGGCACTACGACAAGTGGTACTACCCGAACAACGCCAGCCTCGTCGTCGTCGGCGGATTCGACCCCGAGAAAGCGATGGCCAAGATCAAGGCGCTGTTCGGGCCGATCCCGAAGGGCGACCTGCCGCCGCGCAAGCAGGCCACGGCGTTCAAGGACCGCGAAGGCCCGGTGCGGAATGAGTTCGCATCGAAGTTCGACCTGCCGCGGATGGTGATGGG
>DASPHQ010001044.1:0-2950 GCA_035629595.1 Urbifossiella sp.
AGCAAGGACGTGGCGGCGATGTTCGCCCACCCGCGGTACGTCATCAAGAGCGGCGCGGTGGTCGTGGAAGAAGGCGAGATACGGCTGTCGCCCGAGGGCCGGCAGTTCGCGGTGAAGCCGCGGTACGACGAGGCGATCGAGGACTACCTCCGCCCGCTGTTTCAGCAGCACTACACGATGTCGTTCGAGAACTACCCGGTCGGCGCGGACCGCGTCCACGGGCTGGAAGTGGTGGAACCGCCCGCATAGTAGTAGGCATGCGGTGTCGAAATCCCTCGGCGAGCGGCCGGCGTCAGCCGGCTGTTGGCTCGACCCCCCGGCTCGGGGCTTGAGCCCGGAGGGCGACGGCGTGTAGCCCGGGGTGGAACCCCGGGCGGCCTGAGGCGGAGTTCGCGCCGCGTTGCCCCCGGTCTACGCCATCACCCGCCCGGGGTTGCACCCCGGGCTACACGCCGTCGCCCTCCGGGCTCAAGCCCCGAGCCGAAGCCTACTCCTCTCCATGCTAACGCTCACGCTCAAAGAGCCGACCGTGGTGCCGCTGGAGGCGGAATGCCTCTCGCCGGACGTTCTCGCGCCGCTCACGCACGCCGACGTCCGCGCGCTGCCGGTGATGCGCGGCAAGCGCGCCCTGCGCCTCGACGACGTGTTCGACATCGAGGGCGACGGCTCCGACAACATCGAACTCCGCGGCGACCTGGGCCGGGTGAAGTGGGTCGGCCGCGGGATGACGCGCGGGCGCATCCACGTCCACGGCAACGCCGGGATGCACCTCGGGGCGTACATGACCGGCGGCGCCATCGAGGTGACGGGGAACGCCGCCGACTGGGTCGGCGGCGAGATGGCCGGCGGCACGATCCGCGTCCGCGGCAACGCCGGCGGCCAGCTCGGCTCGGCGTACCGCGGCAGCATGTCCGGCATGAGCGGCGGGAGCATCGTCGTCGAGGGCGCTGCCGGGATCGAGCTCGGCATGCGGATGAAGCGCGGGCTGATCGCGGTCGGCGGCCCGGTGCGCGACTTCGCCGGCCTGCAGATGAAGGGCGGCACCATCGTGCTGATGAGCGGCGCCGAGCTGCGCACCGGGGCGTGGATGCAGCGCGGCACCATCATCAGCCTGAAGCCGCTCCGCCTGCTGCCGACGTTTGCGTTCGCCTGCGAGTACACGCCGTCGTTCCTGCCGATGTACGCCCGCCACCTCGCCGCCCTCGGCCTGCCGCTCCCCGCCGACGGCACTTATCGCCGCTTCAACGGCGACGCCGCGGTGCCCGGCAAGGGCGAAATCCTCGTCTGGCAGCGCGGCTGAGGAGCTTCCCGGCCCGCGCCCCCACCCCGACGGGGCACGGCATCTGCACCGCCGTCGCCCGCGCCCGCCCCCGAGCCCCCGATGGCCCCGACCGACCCCCACCGCCCGGCCGGCTTCGTCCGCGTCCGCGGGGCCCGCACCCACAACCTCAAGTCGGCCGACGTGGACGTGCCGCGCGACGCCCTCGTCGTGTTCACCGGCGTGTCCGGGTCGGGGAAGTCGTCGCTCGCCTTCGGCACCCTCTACGCCGAGGCCCAGCGACGCTACCTCGAGTCCGTCGCCCCCTACGCCCGTCGCCTGTTCCACCAGCTCGGCGTCCCCGAGGTCGATTCAATCGACGGCCTCCCGCCCGCCGTCGCCCTCCAGCAGCAGCGCGGCGCCCCGACCACGCGCTCGTCCGTCGGCAGCGTCACCACCCTGTCGAACCTGCTGCGGATGCTCTACTCACGCGCCGGCGACTACCCGCCGGGACAGCCGCTGCTGTACGCCGAGTCGTTCTCGCCGAACACGCCCGAGGGCGCCTGCCCGGCGTGCCACGGGCTCGGCCGCGTCTACGACGCAACCGGGGCGTCGATGGTGCGCGACCCCGCGCTCAGCATCCGCGACGGCGCGATCGCCGCGTGGCCGCCGGCGTGGCAGGGGCAGAACCAGCGCGACATCGTCACCGCCCTCGGCGTCGACATCGACACGCCGTGGCGCGACCTCCCCGCGAAGGAGCGGGACTACATCCTCTTTTCCGACGACCAGCCGCAGGTGCCGGTCTACCCGCACGAGCCGCTCGCCGAGGTGCGCCGCCTCCAGAAGCGGAACGCCCCGCACGACTACCTCGGCACGTTCACGAGCATGCGGCGCTACGTCCTGGAGACGTTCGCCCGGACCGAGAGCGCGATGCAGAAGCGGCGCGTGGCGAAATTCCTCGTCAGCGCCGACTGCCGGGCGTGCGGCGGGAAGCGGCTGCGGCCGGAGCCGCTGTCGGTCACGTTCGCCGGGCTCGACATCACCGCGCTGTCGCGCCGCCCGCTCGCGCACCTCGCCGCGCTGTTCGCCCCGTTCGCCGCCGGCGCCGCGCCGGGGTGGAAGAAGCTCGTCCGCGAGCACCCCGAGAAGGCGGAGGTGACGCGCCGCATCGCCGACGACCTCGCCGGCCGGCTCGCGGTGCTGCTCGACCTCGGACTCGGCTACCTCACCCTCGACCGCAGCACCCCGACGCTGTCGCCGGGCGAGTTGCAGCGGCTGCGGCTGGCGACTCAGGTGCGCTCGAACCTGTTCGGCGTGGTGTACGTCCTCGACGAGCCGTCCGCCGGCCTCCACCCGGCCGACACCGAGGCGCTGCTGCGGGCGCTCGACCGGCTCAAGGCGGCCGGGAACTCGCTGTTCGTCGTCGAGCACGAGCTCGACGTGGTCCGCCACGCCGACTGGATCGTGGACGTCGGCCCGGCGGCGGGCGAGCACGGCGGCCGCGTCCTCTACAGCGGCCCACCCGACGGGCTCAGGACCGTCGCGGAATCCCGGACGCGGCCCTTCCTGTTTCCCGAGCCCGCGGCCGCGGGGCGGGAGCCCCGGACCCCGAAGGGCTGGCTCCGGCTCGCAGGGGTTACGCGGAACAACCTGCGGGAGCTGGAGGCCGCCTTCCCGCTCGGCGTACTCACC
>DASPHQ010001045.1:0-3365 GCA_035629595.1 Urbifossiella sp.
CATGCTGGAGTTCGGCACGGCGAAGATGGCGGCCCGGCCGTTCTTCTTCCCGGCCGTGGAGAAGTCCCGCAACTGGATCGTCGAGCGGCTGAACAAGTCGCTGCGTGACGGGCTTCTCAAGGTGGTGAGGCGCTAGTGGCCTCGCCCGGGAACGCCCTGCAGAAGGGCCTCTACGACCGGCTCACCGGCTACGCCGCGCTCACGTCTGCCTTGGGCGGCCCGAAGGTCTACGACCACGTCCCGCAGGGCACCGCCGCCCCTTACGTCGTCATCGGCGCGGACACCGTGCTCGACGGCGACACCAAGACGCAGAGCGGCTGGGAATGCACCGTCACCATCCACGCGTGGGACTTCGAGAAGGCCGGGCGGAAGTCGGTGAAGACCCTCCTCTCGCACCTCTACGACGCGCTCCACCAGCAGGAAGCGACCATCACCGTGACCGGCTTCACGCTGGTCCAGGTCCGCTTCGAGTTCGAGGAGACGTTCCAGGAAACCGCCGTGGAGGGATCGGTGGACCGGTACTACCACGGCGTCCAGCGCTACCGCGCGTTCGTTCAGGCTTAACCACACCAAGGAAGGTACATCATGGCAGCACAGAAGGGCAGGAACTTCCTGCTCAAGCAGGGCACCGCGGCCGGGGGCACGACCCTCGCCGGGATGCGCACCACCGGGCTCACGGTCAACAACGAGCAGGTGGACATCACCAACAAGGACTCGGGCGGGTGGCGCACGCTGCTCGAAGCGGCCGGGACGCAGTCGATGGACATCTCCGTCGAGGGCGTGTTCACCAACGCCGCCGTCGAGCACGCCGTCCGCGGGTACGCGGTCGCCAACTCGATCAACGCCTTCGCCCTCGTCTTCGGCGACGGGGATTACATCGAGGGCAACTGGGCTATCTCGAACTACCAGCGGTCCGGCGCCTTCAACGGCGAGGAGACCTACAGCCTGACGCTCCAGTCGTCCGGTCAACCCGTCTACACCAGCGCGTAAGGAGCCCCCATGGCAGTTCTCAGCGTCCAGGCCGCCGT
The DNA here is from genome assembly GCA_035629595.1 of Urbifossiella sp. Taxonomy (GTDB): domain Bacteria; phylum Planctomycetota; class Planctomycetia; order Gemmatales; family Gemmataceae; genus Urbifossiella. Next base: position 1,029 of record DASPHQ010001045.1, read on the forward strand.
CTTCGGCGGCCTCAACTACACCTCGGCCTCGGCTACCGTCGCCGACAGCTTCGCCAACGACGGCAAGACGTTCCTGCTCTTCACCAACGGCAACGCCTCGGCCCGCGCCCTCACCCTCGCGGCCAACGACGCGGAGAAGCCCGGGTACGGCACCATCGCCACCCCGGACACCGTCGTCACCATTCCCGGCTCGGGCACCAACGGCGGCCTGTGCGTCGTCGGCCCGTTCCCGACCGAGCGGTTCAACGACCCGGCCACCGGCCGCGTCAGCTACACGATCGACGCGGTCACCGGGCTGACGGTCGCGGCGGTCAAGCTGAGCACCTACGCGTGACGTTCGACCCCGCCCGGCCCCGCTACACCCTGACCCTCGCGGGCACGGACTACGACCTGGTCGGCACACTCGGCCTGATCGAAGCCGTGGAGTACGCCTTTCAGGACGGGGTCATCCGCGTCGCGGCCCGGACCCCGGACATGGGGCTGACCGAGACCGCCAAGCTCGCCGCCGCCGTGCTCGGGGCGAGCGGGCACAAGCTGACCGCCGCCAGGGTCGGGGAGACGATCTTCGACGCGGGCGTCAACTCCGAGGCGTTCACGCTGCTGCGCCTCCACCTCTACGCCTTCCTCAAGATCGTCATGCAGCCGCCGGAACTCCGGGAGGGGACGGCGAAGCAGATGGGGGAGTTGCTCGGGAACGCCGCGACACCTTCCCGTGGCAAGAGTACCAGGAAGTCGCGCTCGGCTTCCTAGGCTGGCAGCCGGACCAGTTCTGGCGGGCCACCCCGTGGGACGTTGCCCGCGCGTGGGCCGGGTACGCACGGCGCAAGGGGATCAGAAGTAACCCGAAGTCTTCACTGACCGAGGACGACGTAATCGAACTGAGAAGGATGCTGGATGGCGACGGTTGAGGAGCTGGTCGTAAGGATCAAGGCCGACGCGTCGCAGCTGGAGCGCGAGCTGAAGCGCGTGCAGGGCATCACCCAGCAGAGCACGACCCGAATGTCCAACGCCTTCGGCGGGCTGGCCGCCCAGATGCGGCAGCTCGTCCCGGCCCTGGGCGCCGCCGCGGTCGTCACCTTCGGCAAGCGGGCGATCGACGCGGCCGGGAACATCGTCGACCTGTCCCAGCAGATCGGGTTCGCCGCCAGCTCGCTCACGGCCCTCGAAGGCCGGCTCGCCGCCTCCGGCGCGACGCTGGATCAATTCGCGGCGTCGGTCAACCTGATGAACGCCAACATCGGCCAGGCGGTCAGCGGCAACGAGGATCTGGCCGACAAGTTCTCCCGCCTCGGGCTGAGCCTCGACGACCTCAAGACGCTCACCCCCGAGCAGCAGTTCTACGCCATCGCCGACGCCCTCGCCCGGGTAGAGACCCAGTACGAGCAGACCGAACTCGGCCGCGCCATCTTCGGCCGCGGGTTCTCCGCCCTCATCCCCGTCATCAAGGAGGGGAACGGCGCGCTCGGCGAGACCGTCGACGCCCTGAAGGCCATCGACGAGGGGTTGAGCGAGGAAACCCTGAACCGGGTGGACGCGTTCGGGGACGCGATGTCGGCCGCCGCGATCAAGGCCCGCAACGAGTTCATCGAGCTGTTCGCCGCCGTCCTCAAGGTCAGCGACTTCATCGCCGACAGCTTCGGCGCGGGAAGCCCCGGCAGCCTGACGCTGGCCCGGATCGGCACCACGCCCCAGCAGGTCGAAGCGCTCAACCGCCAGGCCGCGTACATGGAGAAGGCCCGCGCCGGGGGGTTCGCCACCGAGGCCACCAAGGGCACCGTCATGGAGGGCCGCGCGTACGGCCCGGCCCAGCCCGCCGCCACGCCCCGCATGCAGGCGGCCGCCCGCGAGCAGGCGAAGGCGATCAAGCAGGTGACCACCGCCGCGGAAGAGTTCGGCGTGGAAATGGAGCGGGTGGGCGAGCAGTCCGTCGTCTCCGCCCGCGTCCTGAAGGACAGCTTCGGCGACGCCCTGGAATCCGCGACGTTCGACTTCGAGAACTTCGGCGACTCCGCAGCCAATGTGCTCGAAGGCCTGGCGCGGCAGATCGCCCGGCGCGGGTTTCTCGACCCCTTGTCCGACTCGGTCGGTTCGCTCATTTTCGGCAGCGGCGGTGCCATGCCCCGCCCGTCTCCCGGGTTTGTCGGCCCCATGCCGCAGGATAACGGGTTCTTCGGCGACATCTTCGGGAGTATCGGCAGCCTGTTCGGCGGCTTCTTCGCCGAGGGCGGACGCCCCCCGCTGGGCAAAGTCTCGGTTGTGGGCGAGGACGGCCCCGAGTTCTTCGTTCCCGACTCCGCGGGCACCATCATCCCGAACGGGGGCGGGGGCGGCGGGGTG
>DASPHQ010001046.1:0-4209 GCA_035629595.1 Urbifossiella sp.
AACGACAGCATCGCCTGGGGGTCGGTCGAGGAGAGCCAATCGGACTCGGTCACGATGCCCTCCGGCTCACGACTTCCCGAGGACGGCGTCGACGACCCAGCAGCCGCGGACGTGCGGGCCGCTCCCGCGGCAGTGCGACAGGATGTCACCGTCCGCGCACCCGGCGTCTTCGAGGGCGTCGGCCAGCACGGGCACGGGGCCGAAGTCGCGGGACTCGTACATCTCCCGCGCGAGTCCGACGACCGCCTCCGTCCGCCACGTTCGGTCGAGTTCTACTGGGCGGAACGGGAGGGGGCCGACAATGTCACGGAGCAGGCCGCACTGCGCGGCCTCCTCCCCGCTCCACCCCTCCAGGTAGTTTCGCCTCCGCTCCTTCCGGTTCCGGCCCGTGAGTTCGGCGTGCTGGCCCGCCGCCCGCGCCGCCATCCCGGCCACCGACGACGCGGTCGGCCACCGGTCCGGGAGCCAGTCCGGGGCCTGGGCCAGGGCCACCACCCCACACTCCCCGGCGTCCCACCGGCCGGCCACACCCACCGCAACCTGGGCGCGCACGGCCTCCTCACGCGCGGCCGTCACCTCCTCAACCGTAGCCTCCCCGTCGGCGTACCGCTCGGCCACCTCCACGGCCCGCCGGCTGCGGGGGTCGGGCAGGCGGTGCCACACCCGGCGGCAGCACGCCGCCGCGAACAGCTGGAGCTTCCGCGGGCTCACGCCGACGCTCCACAGGAATACGAGCATCGGGTGGGGCTCGGTGGCGGTGGCCCACTCGCTCTCCGACACCGTGTCCTCCCGACTCGGACGCGCAAGACCGAGACTCGGCCGCGTTCGATGTTGTGGTACTCCTCGCGGGAGGGCAGGGCCATGAAGAAGCAGGGCGACGTGAGCAGGAAGCGGCGGCTGGTGGGCAGCGAGGCGAAGTGCCGGTGGTACGCGAAGCACAGAGCCGAGCGGTTCGCCAAGCGCTACTGGGGCGGGGCCTGACGGCCCCGGCCCCGATAATCCGCTCAACGTGCCCACCCTTCCGAGCCGAAGACCATCCGCCCTTGTGTGCGCTCCCTGCGACTTGTGGCATGGTTGTTGCGGTTGACCACCCCGCGTGGGATAAACCTGCCGACCAGGGCAATCAAGTCGCCTTCACCCCAACCTGCACAACGGACATGAACGCTCGTCGCACTTCGTCGGTCCGTCCTCGCTCCCACTCGACCCCGTCACCTCGCCTCGCGTTCGGCTCCTCGACCGCCGGCTGGTACGCCGAGTGGAAGGCCCGCAAGCAGGGGGCGCCGACGCCCGCGGCCGAGCCCCAGGCCCCTCCTGCTGACGATGCCGCGGAAGCGCTGGCGAAGTGGCTCACTGGCGACGTGAAGTAACTCGCCCCGCTCGCAGGCCATCAACCGCGGCCGAGCGGGGGCCACCCCTTGTCCAGCCCCTCCTCCTGGATTTTGGAGACCGTCCGCTCGTCCACCTCGTACCTGCGGGCCACCGCCTCCCGGGACGCCTTGACCCCGAGCCCCTCGTCCTGGGCCGCGACCAAGGCCGCGAACACCTCCCGCCGCAGTGGCTCCGACAGCCCGCCACCCTTCATCATCAACTCCTCGGTCGTGTCTTGGCCCGCGTGCCCCACGGTCATCGTAGCCGGCAGCGGCCGGTCAAGACTCGCCCCACCACCCGGGCGGCGCCTGACACGGTGCCGACGGGGCCGTGAGCCGCTCCGGTTCATGCCACACCCAGCCCTTCCCGAACGGCCCTTCCACCATCGTCAGGTGCCCGCCCGCCGCCAGGAGGTCGATGACCCGAGCGGCGTCGTGGAAGTCGTGCCGCAGGAGCGCACCGAGGCGTTCGAGGCCGGGGGTCGTCTTCACGAACCGGGCGAAGAAGTACGGGTCGAGGACGCCGAACTCGGCGCTGAAGGTGAGACACACCTCGACCTCCTGCCCCGTCATCGTGTTCTCGAACCGGCACTCCATCCCGTGCGGCCGGCTCGACCACTCGCCATTCAGGTCGCACACCGCGTTGTCGTGGGCCGTCACCCGGTCGAGCAGGTCAGAAGGGCAGACCCCGAGCCGGTCGGCCAGCCGGTGAGCGAGGGCCGTGGCGGTCTCCCGGAACAGCCGCATGGCGGCGAGGAAGCTGGCGGCGTTCGCCACTACCGACTCGGCCGGGATGACCCGCATCACCGTGACCCAGTCGCGGCCGCTGTCGAACACGCGGAATTCCGGGAGGGCAGCGCCAAGGCGGGCGATGACGGACGCTTTGGCGTCGGTGGTGAAGGCGTCGGGCGGGAACTGGAGGACGACGTACCGGTCGTCGGTAGCCCAGACGCCGAGCTGGTGGGCCGGCGGGATGTCGGTGAGGGTGGGGCAGGCAACCCGGAGCGGCGTGGTCATGGCCTCTCCTACTGAGTCCTTCCCAGACGGCCGCACTCGCCGTGCCACAGGCTAGTTGACCTCATCCACCAGGACCGGCATCCCCTCCAGCACCTGACCCCGGAGTACCGCGTGGCCGGCGGGGTGAGCACGAACACGACTGGCACGACCACCCGCGACGGTTGCGGTAGGACACCGGGCGGACCAACCCCCGCAAGGCGTCCGCCCCGGGTTACTTCCGGTCACGCATCCGCGTAAGCTGATAGTCGTCCCGCACCCCGCCCCTCTCCCCGCGGAACACCCGTTGAACGACGCCCGCCCGCCCCGTGTCCTTCTGGTCGACGACCAGCCGGCGAACCTCCTGGCCCTCGAAGCCGTGCTCGGCGACCTGGGCCTCGACCTCATCCGGGCCGCGTCCGGCGAGGAGGCGCTGCGGCACCTGCTCGACGCCGACTTCGCGGCCGTCCTGCTCGACGTGCGGATGCCCGGGATGAACGGGTTCGAGGTGGCCAAGCTCGCCCGCACCCGGCCCCGGACGCGGGCCACCCCCCTCGTCTTCATCACCGCCGACGACCCCGACCCGGACACGGTCGCCGAGGCGTACCGGCTCGGGGCGGTGGACTTCCTGGCCAAGCCCCTCGTCGCCGCGGCCGTCCGGGGGAAGGTCGCGGCTCTCGCAGACCTGTACCGGGAGAAGGAGCGAGCCCGCCGGGAGGGCGACCAGTTCCGCCTCCTCGTCCAGGGGACGACCGACCACGCCATCTTCATGCTCGACCAACACGGCCGGGTGGCCACCTGGAACGCGGGGGCCGAGGGGCTCAAGGGGTACGCCGCCGAGGACATCGTCGGCCGGCACTTCTCCACGTTCTACCCGACCGAGGCGGTCGACCGCGGGTGGCCGCACGAGCTCCTGCGGCGCGCGGGGGCCGACGGGCGGGCCGAGGACGAGGGGTGGCGAGTCCGGAAGGACGGCACGACCTTTTGGGCAAACGTCGTCATCACCGCCCTGCGCGACGAGGCGGGCGACCTGAAGGGGTTCTCGAAGGTCACCCGCGACCTGACCGAGCGGCGCGAGCGGGAGGAGGCCCTGCGGCGCCTGAACGACGACCTGGAGCGGCGGGTCGCGGAGCGGACGGCGGAACTGACGGCCGCGTACGCGGCCCTGCGGAAGAAGGAGGTCGAGCTGACCGACTTCGTCGAGAACGCGACGGTCGGCCTCCACTGGGTCGGGCCGGACGGCACCATCCTGTGGGCGAACCGGGCCGAGCTCGACCTCCTCGGGTACGCCCGCGAGGAGTACGTCGGCCGGAACGTCGCCGAGTTCCACGCCGACCCGCCGGTCATCGCCGACATCCTCCAGCGGCTCATGCGGAACGAGGAGCTTCACTCCTACGAGGCCCGCATGAGGTGCAAGGACGGCTCGATTCGCTGGGTCCTCGTCAGCTCGAACGTCCTCTGGCGGGACGGGGAGTTCATCCACACTCGCTGCTTCACGCGGGACATCACCGAGCGGAAGCGGCTGGAGGAGGAATTCCACGAGCAGCAGAAGCACTGGCGGATGGCCCTCGACAGCATCGGCGACGCGGTGATAGCGACCAATGCGGGGGGCGAGGTCACGTTCCTCAACCCGGTCGCGGAGTCGCTCTGCGGCGTGCCGCGGGGGGAGGCCGTCGGGAGGCCGCTCCGGGACGTCTTTCGCATCGTCAACGAGCGGACCCGACGCCCCGTCCCGAGCCCGGTGGAGCAGGTGCTCGCCACGGGCCAGACGGTGGGCCTTGCCAACCACACGGTGCTCATCGCCCCCGATGGCCGGGAGACCCCGATTGACGACAGTGCCGCCCCCATT
>DASPHQ010001047.1:0-5923 GCA_035629595.1 Urbifossiella sp.
CATCTGTTCCCCGACCAGCGACGGGCTGCCGTGCTGTCGGCCGTCATCGCAACCGCCCTCTCTCCGACAAGCCGGTCCGTGACCAGCGGCCCTCCACCCCGGCCGACCGCCTGGAACTCCTCGGCCACCACCTGGTTGCCAGCCACGGGTCCGGCTCTGGGTCCACATCCTCCTATCGGGCACTCGCTTACCGAGGATGACGGTTCGGGCCGCCTTCTCGACAGCCATGCTCCCGCCGCGGGCGGGGTAAGGGTGAACGGCTGCTACCGACATCGCGCCCCCTCCCCGGATGCGCTCTGCTATCCGGGAAGGAGGTGCAATATGTGCTACTGCTGTGTCCGCCGCGGCGTGCTGCCGATGAACTGCAACTGTGCCCCACTCACGTGCCGGAAGTGCCTCCGGTGCTCCCGGCACTGCCAATGTCGGGGCTCTCGTCCGCCTTCGCTTCCAGGACCGCCCGGACCTTCCGGAGCACGATCACCCAGCGCTCCGCGAGCCGTGCGTCCAGCTCCTCCCGGAGCATCGGCCTGAGAAGGGTCGCCTCGCGCCGGGCTTCCTGCTCGGGGTCCGGGGTACCGGATTGTTCCTCGCGGCGACCCACGCCGAGCCATCTTCTCGGCCCCGCGGTTCCGGTGGGCTTCCCTCATCCGTGGCCGCTGATGAGTGACACCGCTTTTAAACCGATAGACGAGATAGGGAGGTAGGGCTGCCAAAACTTGTCACTGAATCTGCCACGGTAAGGGGTGGAAACGGCCCCATTTCACGGTATCCGTGGGAAATATGTGAAACCATAACCCGTTCTCTGGTCAGGTACTTGTGGAAAAAACACGGAACGCCCCGTTTCTTGGCCTGGAGGTCGAGGTTCCCCGTCGTCGGCTGGCTCTCGGTGATGGCGTTCCCCTCGCCGACCCAGTACGCGGTGCTCGCCGCCGTCAGCTTCGGGAACTGCACCCGGCCGTTCGGCGGCAGCGCCACCTCGCGCGCCCCGGCCGCCGCGAACACCTCCATGCTGCGCTGCAGGTCGATCAGCTCGCCGAGCATCGGCAGCTGCACGAGCGTGCCGCCGGCGGTGTCGGTGGACGTGCCGAGCGCCTTCGTGCGGAAGCCGGTGCGGCGGCACAGCCAGTCGGCCTCCTCGGGGTCGAAGCGGACGGCGTGGGCGGTCATCTTCTGCCGCAGCTCGTTCTGCAGCCGCAGCCCCTGCGGCTCGAACGCCGGCAGGTGCGAGCTGGCGAGCGGCACGAGGAACGACTGCTGCCCGTGGTGCGGGGTGAACCCGTAGGCGGCGTACAGGTCGCGGAGCTGGTGGTGGGTGTGGATCTCCTCCTTCGCCTGGTCGGGGCCGACGAACCCGAGGGCGAACGCGGCGGCCTTCAGCACCGAGTAGCCCGCCGAGTCCTGGCCGACGGGGCCGGACGTGGCCCACGGCACCCGCCGCTCGACGCGGGCGGCGCGGTCGAGGGCGCTCTGCGTCTGCTGCTCGATGAACGTCACCAGCTCGTCGCGGCTCTGGAAGCGGTCGGCCGCGGGGGTCTCGATCGTCGTCGCGGACATGGGAACTCCTTGAGTAGTGGACAGTGGACAGTGGACAGTGGGCAGTGGGCAGAGAAGACAAAACGCCCCCTGAGCCGGGGGCGTCAGCCCCCGGAGCGGACCGCGTGCGGGTAACGTGTGTGGGTCGCTCCGGGGGCTGACGCCCCCGGCTCAGGGGGTGATTCAGACGAGCGGCGCCACCAACTCGGCCAGCACGTCGGTCGTGCGGAACAGGCGGCCGCCGCGGTCGTCGGGGATTTGCGCCAGCCAGTGCCGCAGCGACGGGTCGGTGACGACACCCTTCTGCAGCGCCACCGTCAGCGCCCCGGGGTTCTCGGGGATCGGCACCGCCGAGTACTCCAACAGGTCCCACTCCTCGACGCGCAGGCCCGGGTTCGGACCGGCGCCGCGGCGGAAGGCCCGGCGCGGCACGAACCCGATGCTCCAGCCGCGGAGGACGCCCTGCTCGTACAGGCGGAACACGTCCTCGGCGAACGGCACGCCGCGGGCGAAGCGCGTCTCGGCGACGACGCGCCGCGGCTGCACGTCCACCCACTCGGCCGTGCCGACCGGCGGGAACTGCGTGCGGTTGTGCGCCCACAGCACGACCGGGTTGAGCAGGAACTCGTCGAGGTTGCGGAGGCCGCTGGGGAGCACCACGTCGCCGGCGCGGTCGGGCTCGGCGGTGGTGATGACGCTGCGGACGCGCATCTTGCCGGGATCGACGGACAGCGTGAGCGCCGCGGGGTGGGCGGCGCCGAAGGAGCCGTCGGGGAGCGGGGTGATGCCGGGGTCGGCGCGGATGGCGGTCATCATGGGAGGTCTCTGAGATGGGGGATGGGGCGAGCCGGGAGCGTGAGCGACCGGAGTCCGACGCATTTCGAGATGCGTGCCACTCCGGTCGCTCACGCTCCCGGCTCGCCGAGTTGAAACGGCGAGTCGAACCGCGCGTCCGGGTACGGCTCCAACCCACGCCCGCGGCGGATCTCGTTCACCGTCCGCAGCCCGAGCCGGGCGTCGGTCTCGTCGTCCTTGCGGCGCTGGTCGGCGTTGCGCGGCGAGCAGTCGGGGAAGCTCATCGCCACGTCCGGGCCGTAGCGGCGGCCGAGGTCGCGGGTCAGGCACTGGCCGATCAGGTCGAGCTTCGGCTGCACCGCGCCCTCGCAGAACATCACCCGCGCCCCGAACCAGATGTCGGCGCCCAACCCCATGTTCTCGACGATCCCCGTGATCGGCGGCGGCACGCGGAACACGGCCAGGATTTCGTCGCGGGTCATGCGCGACGAGTTCAGAAAATCCATCTCCGCGGGCGTCAGCGTCCACGGGCTCGCGGCCAACCCCTGCTCCAGGATCAGCGGCCGGTGCCAGTTGTCGCGGCCGGCGAACTTCGCCTGAATCTTGTCCTCCAGCCGCGTCACCGTCTGGTCCGTCAGCGTCTGCTCGGTCCGCAGCACGACGCCGGGCCGAGGGCCGTTCTGGAACGTCTGCACGCGCGCCCGCAGCAGCTCGGTGTTGGCGTCCACGGCGAGTGCGTTCGCCTGCAGCGGCGACAGGCCGAGGTGCGGGTCGAGCGGGTTCGGGTACTTCAGGTGAATCACCTCGTCCGGGCCGAACGTCTCGGCCGCGGCGCCGGGAGCAGCCACGCGATAGCCCTTCACGAACTCGCGGGCGTCGGGCAGCACCGTCACCCACGGCGTCGGGATGAGCCAGATTTCGCCGGGCGTGCCGAGCCGCGTGTCGCCCACGCTCTGCGGCGCGACGTACCAGAAGCAGTTGCCGGTGAGCTCCAGATAGACCACGGTCAGGTACCACAGTTCCCACGGGGTGAGCCACGGGTTCGGGCGGTCGAGGAGGCGGGCCAGCGGGTGCGTGTGCGGCAGCGTCTTCAGGTCGTGGTCGGCCTGTCCGGTGTTGAGGTACAGCTGCGGCCGGTGCTTCGCCGCCTCCTGCGCGATGGCGTTGACCGCGGCGTACACCCACGAGCGGTAGTTGCGCAGCTGCTCGGCGGGGTCGGACTGCCACCACCCGGCGGCGGGGCCGTAGGCCGGCGCGAACAGGCCGGCGACCTTCGGCGGGGCCGGCTTCGGCGGCGCGGGGCGCAGCGCCTTCAGGAGGCTCGACAGGACGCGCATGGCCGGACCCTCTTTCGGGAATGCGGAGTGCGGAATGCGGAGTGCGGAGTGCGGAATGACAGACGGGGGTGAACGTGAACGGCGCCACACCGACGCCGCCCGGGGCTCCCGCCCCGGGCTAGCGAAGGCGCCCTCCGGGCTGAAGCCCCGAGCCGGGTGCTTGGTTCTGAGCCCGGAGGGCGTCTTGGTTAGCCCGGGGTGGAAACCCCGGGCGGCGTCGGCGGGGCGCCGGACGCCTTCGGAACGGTTTCCTCGAACGCCTTTCGCGCCTGCGCCACCACCTCGCGCTCGGCGGCGGTCATCCGCGGCAGCGGCGTCGGCGGCGCCACCTTGCGGTAGCCCAGCGCCACCAGCACGCCGAACACCTCGCGCCACGACGGGTAGCGGCGGCCCCACCGCTTCTGGTACGCCGCCACCGCCGCCGCGAACTCCCACTCGTCCGGCGTGAAGTCGCTGCCGGGGTACGTCTCGGCGTGCTGGCTGAACCCGAGGATCGGCGGCATCGACTCCCCTCCCGACTCGGCCTCCGAAGGGACCGGGCGGGGGGTCAGGCGCCCTGACGGCCACACCCCCCGCCCGGCACTCGGGAAGGGCTCCGGTCCACCACCCCGGCGGGTAGTGTCATTTTGTACACCATTGGTCTTAAGCTCCCGCTCGGGCGCTGTCAAGAAAATCGGGGGGAACTTTGCCGGATTGTTCGGGATGAAGTGCAAGAAGCGAAAGTAGCCCACCCGTTACAGCGGGTGGGCTCGAACACCTCGATGAGCTCACGGGAGGAAGCCGAAGTGCGTCAGCGCGTCAGCAGCAGGTACCCGATGACGCCGGAGAGCACCGCCACCAGCACCATCAGGCCCAGGGTCGTCCACTCGATCTTCTTCGCGGGCGCGTCGTCGGCCGCGGCGGCCTCGCGCCTCGGCTTCGGCCCCGGCGCCGGCACGTACCGGCCCGACGGCGGCGCCGGCGGCCGCGGGTGCCGGCCCGACATGTCGAGCGCCTCGCCGGTCGGGTCCGACGCCGGCCGCGGCGTCGGCACCGGCACCGGCCGCCGCGGCACCCCGGACGGCTTCCCGTCCGGCCCCAGCGCCGCCGGCGCCACCACCAGGTCGCGGAACTCCGGGGCCGACCCCAGCGGCACGAACTGCCCCGTCTTCGACCGGCCCACCAGGATCAGGTTCGGGTCGCCCAGCAGGTTGTTCTTCAGCGCGTCGCGGATGCTCGGCGTCGTCCCCTTCACCGTCGTCGGCTGGTTGTTCTCGTCGCGGTACACCAGGTACCAGTTGTCGGCCGGCGCCGCTGTCGCCGCTGCCCCCGGCTTCACCGGGCCGGACGGGCGGCTCTGGCCGGTCAGGTCCTCGAAGAACTCCCGGCAGCTCGACGGCCGGTTCGCCGGGTCGGCGCTCATCGACCGGCGGATCGCCCAGTCGACGCGCTCGCTCACCGCCGGGTTCAGCTCGCGCGGCGGCGGGAACTCGTTGCGAATCTTCTTCATCCAGCAGTCGAGCGGGTTCGAGTTGGCGAACGGCACCACGCCCGTCACCATGCAGTACAGCGTGGCCCCGAGGCTGTACACGTCGCCGCGGGCGTCCACGCCCTTGGCGTTGCGGAACTGTTCGGGCGCCATGTAGTGCGGGGTGCCGAGGCCGCGGCCGGTCTTGGTCAGGTTGGTGTCGCCCTCCACGTCCTTGACGAGCCCCATGTCGGTCAGCTTCGCCACGCCCGCCTTGGTGACGAGCACGTTGTCCGGCTTCACGTCGCGGTGGATGAGCCCCTGCTTGTGCGCCCGCTGGAGGCCGTCGCACACCTGGCCGATCAGCCGGACGGCCTCGTCCTCGGCCATCGGGCCGGCGCGCTCGACCATCTGGCCGATCGACTCGCCGTCCACGAATTCCATGACGAGGAACGGGTTCGGGCCGGTGCCGCAGTACTCGATGGCGCGGACGACGTTGGGGTGCTCGAGCACCCGCGCGGAGGTGAACTCGCGCTCGAACCGCTGGAGCACGACCGGGTTGCGGGCGGTGCCGGGGGAGATGACCTTCACGGCGACGAGTTCGCCGGAGCGCGGGTCGCGGCACTTGTAGACGGTGCCCATGCCGCCCTCGGCGATCTTGCCGAGGACCTCGTACTTCCCGAGCGTGAGGGGGTGGTCCGCGGAGGTCACGTCCGGCGGCGGGGGCATGAAACGACTCCGTTCCGACCGGCGGGGCGCGGACTGCGAGGCATGACATTCTATAGGTCACGACGAGCCTGACGGTGAGAGG
>DASPHQ010001048.1:0-5674 GCA_035629595.1 Urbifossiella sp.
AAATGCGCATCGGCCGGTCGTACCCGCTCTCGGCGGTGATGCGCTCGTACATCTCGAAGAGGTTGCCGTACTTGTCGGCGATCTTGTCCTTCCCCTGCTTGGCGATGGCGGCGCCGAAGTCGAGATACACGCCGCGGCCCCCCGGGCCGACGCCGCGGCCGCTGTCGCACGCCTCCTTGGCGGCCCGGCTGGCGATGTCGCGCGGGGCCAGGTTGCCGTAGCTCGGGTACTTCCGCTCCAGGAAGTAGTCGCGGTCCGCCTCGGCCACCTGCCCCGGGTGCTTGCCGATGTCGGCGGCGTTCTTCGGCACCCAGATGCGGCCGTCGTTGCGGAGGCTCTCGCTCATCAAGGTCAGCTTCGACTGGTGGTCGCCGGTGACGGGGATGCACGTCGGGTGGATCTGCGTGTAGCACGGGTTGGCGAACGCGGCCCCGCGCTTGTACGCCCGGTACGTCGCGCTCACGTTGCAGCCGTTGGCGTTCGTGCTGAGGTAGAACACGTTCCCGTAGCCGCCCGTCGCCAGCACCACGGCGTCGGCGGTGAACGACTCGATCTTCCCCGTTTCGAGGTGCCGCGTGACGATGCCGCGGGCGCGGCCGTCGGCGACGATCAGGTCGATCATCTCGCAGCGCGGGAACATCTTCACCGCGCCCATGCCGATCTGCCGGCACAGCGCCTGGTACGCCCCGAGGAGGAGTTGCTGGCCGGTCTGCCCGCGGCAGTAGAAGGTGCGCTGCAGCTGCGCGCCGCCGAAGCTGCGCGTATCCAGCAGGCCGCCGTACTCGCGGGCGAAGGGCACGCCCTGGGCGACGCACTGGTCGATGATGTTGACCGACTCCTCGGCGAGCCGGTGGACGTTGGCCTCGCGGCTACGGAAGTCGCCGCCCTTGACCGTGTCGTAGAAGAGGCGGTGGACGGTGTCGCCGTCGTTGCGGTAGTTCTTGGCGGCGTTGATGCCGCCCTGGGCGGCGATGCTGTGGGCGCGGCGCGGCGAGTCCTGGTAGCAGAACGACAGGACGTTGTACCCGAGCTCGGCGAGCGTCGCGGCGGCGGCCCCGCCGGCAAGGCCGGTGCCGACGACGAGGACGGTGTACTTCCGCTTGTTGGCCGGGTTGATGAGCCGCTGGTCCTGCTTGAACCGCGTCCACTTCTCGGCCAGCGGACCGCCCGGCACCTTCGGATCGAGATTCATCGCCAGCGCTCCCGAAGCCCGGGGACGGCCGTCCCCGGGCTTTGTTGTGCCGTCAGCCGGCCGCGTACTGCGCCTTCAGCCACCCGAGCTGCACCGCCAGCACCAGCACCACGTTCCCCACCAGGATCGTGAGGGCGACGAGCAGGCCGAGGATGTCGATGCCGCCGCGGAGTCGGGCGTTCTTGATGCCGAGCGTCTGGAACACGCTCGGGATGCCGTGTCGAAGGTGGACGAACAGCACCACCTGCGCGACGAGGTAGATGGCGACGACCCACAGGTTCGAGAACCCGGACACGACCATCTCGTACACGTCGTGCCGGCCCTTGGCGTCGGTGAGGTCGAGGTAGTTCTTCCACACCTTCTGCCCGCTCGCGGCGTCGGGCACCTGGACGCCCTTCACCCAGCCGAAGGTGTAGTGGGCGAGGTGGAACAGCGTGAACAGGCCGACCACGACGCCGGTGTAGACCATCGTGCGGCTGGCGAGCCCGGCCTGCGACGGCTGGAACACCTGGTACGGCACCGGCCGCGCCGCCACCGACCGCAGCTTGAGCCGCAGCGCCAGCGCCAGGTGGAGGACGAACGCCAGCAGGAGGCCGCCGCGGGCGAGCCAGATGAGGGCGCCGAGGTCGTGCTTGAGGAAGTAGGCGTAGCCGTTGATGGCGTCCGGCCCCTGAAGCACCTTCAGGTTGCCGATCATGTGGAAGACGACGAACAGCGTCAGGGCGGTGCCGGTGAGGGCGACGAGGATTTTGGCGCCGACGGTGGAGTCGAGGAGGGCGGCGGCGAAGGCCCGCGCGTCCGGCCCCTTGCGGGGTTTGGCCGGCCCCTTCGGGTGGCGGACGCCGGTGGTCGCAGTATCCATGCGCGGGTGCGGGCGGTGGGGCTGGGGCGGGTTCGCTCCTCCATTCTAGGAGCGCCGCCCGCCGGCGTCCCACAACCCGTCCCGCGCCGCTGGCATTGACCGCTGTGAAGCCGTCGGGGTACGGTCGTGCCGGTGTCGGAACCGGAATCCCGAGGGAGGGCGACGGATGATCGTCACGTTAACGGCGGCCGTGCTGTCGGCCGCGATTGCGAAAGTGGAGGCGATCGCCCCCGCGGCCCCACTCGCGTCGATGAACCGCCTCGCCCGGCTCCACGGCCCGTCGGCCCCCGGCGACGGCCCGGAACGGGCGGCCGGGCGGGCGCGGCTGGAGGCGCTGGTTCAGTACGTGAGCCGGATCCACGTCCGGATGAGCGACGGGAGCTTCCGCAACGACGAGTGGTTCAACATGCTCCAGGTCGAGCGGGACATGGCGGACGCCGGCTCCGCGGTGAGCGCGTTGCCGGAGGAAGTTCTGTGCTGGCGCCGCGTCGGGCTCGACCTGGCGCTGTCGCACGAGCGGTTCGCGGCCGTGCGGGGCGTCCCGTCGCAACTCCGCGACCAGGCCCGCGCCCAGGTCGAGTTCATGCGGGCGCAGTACGCCACCGCGCTGGCCCGGTGTGCGCAGCGGTGATGCGAACTCGCAGGTGAAACACCCGGCGAACGGCGCGACGTCAGTCCGCCCGCGGCTTCCCCGCTCACGCCACCGGAGTCGCAGCGCACCAGTGGCCCCCCGGCGTTGATTGGTAGCGCCACCGGCGGACCGATGTCGCGCCGTTCGCCCGGTCAGCGGCCGCCCGCCGGCAGCGGCCGCGACCAGACGTCGGCCATCAGCTCGTGGATCGCCGGCTCGCTCTCGCGCAGCTCGGCCCGGGTGAACGGGAAGAAGTCGTTCACCCCGAAGTACGCCTCCGTCATCTCGGCGAAGAACTCCATCCGGTTCGTCAGGGCATAGTGCTTCACCCGCCGGCCGTCGTACAGCAGCGCCTTCTCCCCGCGGCCGCCCTTCTGGTACGCCTCGAACGCCTCGCGGACCCGCGGGTTGTCGAACCCCAGAACCTGGTCGTGGTACGCGTGCGCCAGCTCGTGCAGGATCACCCACGGCTGCTCGTTGATGTTCCGCTTCGTCGCCAGGTCCGCGGCCCGCGGCAGGTGGACGCACTTCGCCAGGTTCGCCGCGTACCCGTTGGCCTTCAGCCAGCCGGCGCTCGGGTGGTACTGCATCGGGCCGATCTTGCCGTAGTTCAGGTCGAGTTGGATCGTCACCGCCCGCAGCTTCTCCACCCGGTCCGGCGGCACCACGACCACGATGTCGGCCAGCTTGTTCTCCAGGAACCGCAGCGCCTTCCGCCGCAGCTCGTCGTTCTCCGGCCGCAGCAGCCGGTCGTCGACGCGCACGCTCCACCCTTCGACCCGCTGCGTGGTGTGCGCGGTCGGCAGCGGCACCACCAGTCGCGGCGGCGGGGCCACCGGGAGCGGCGGGGCCGCCGCGACGGGGGTGGCGAACAGGACGAAGGCGAACAGGCGGGTCATGGGGTCAGCGCTCGTAGCGGGAGAGGAACAGCGTCACTTCCTCGGCGGCGATGGCGTTGTTGATGGTCGTGCCGGCGACGCCCGACACGGCGACGCCGACCACCCGGCCGGCCGCGTCGGTGACCGGGCCGCCGGAGTTGCCGCGCTCCAGGCCGCCGTTCAACTGCACCTCGCGCCGCTGCCGGTCGCCGCCGGCGCGGATGCTGCTCACGGTCGTCTTGTTGACGGTGATCTCCTGCCCGAGGCGCTCGCCGAGCGGGAACCCGAACGTGTACACCTCGTGCGTCTCGCGGAGGTTCAAGGTGTCACCGACCTTCAGCGTGTCCGGCGCCGGCGCGCCTTCCACCTCGATGACGGCCAGGTCCTTCGCGGCGTCGTGGAACTTGTGGTGGGCCAGGAACGTCCGCGCCTGCGGGGTGCCGCTCTCGGTCACGACCTCGATTTTCCCTTCGTGGCCGATGACGTGGTAGTTGGTGACCACCAGCCCCTTCTCGACGAAGAACCCGCTGCCGGACGAGATCGACTTCGGGCCGGTGACGCGGATGTACACCGTCGCCTTCTTGATCCGCGCCAGGGTGGCGTCGTCCATCCGCCCGCCGGTCGCGGCGAGGGGGTCGGACTTCGCCTTCGGCGGGGCGGCCTTCACCGCCTCGGGCTGCTTGTCCTTCGTGGTCGGCGCCGGCTTCGACCCGCCGACGACCAGCCACACCACGACGCCGACGACCACCATCCCGAGGAACCCGGCACCGCCGACGAGCGCGACCGGCGTCCAGTTGGTCGGGCGCTCGCGCGGCGGGGTGGGTTCGCGCTCACGGCGCGGCGACGGATCGGGGACGACGAACGGGTGATCGAACGCGGGCGCCGCAGCGACGGCCGGCATCGGCGGCAGGGTCATCGGCTTCCGGCAGGCGGGGCAGTCGATGACGGTGCCGCCGAGGCCGTCGGCGACGGTCAGCGCCTGGCTGCAGCTCGGGCAGTGGACGACGGGCATGGTGGGCGTTCCGAACGACGGCGGAAGGGTGAATTCTCCCCGGTCGGTGACGTGAGGGCAAGTCCTGGGCGGAAAGCCCACCCGTGGCAACGGGTGGGCCTCGCCCCCGCCTCACACGCTCGGCGTCGGCGGGGTGGCCGCCCCCAGCTTCGCCGCCCGCCGGCCCTCCCGCCAGTACCGGTAGCCCTTCGTCAGCATCGGCAGGATCGACAGGAACACCACCACGATCACCACCTTGTCGATGTGCTTGGCGATCATGAAGTCATCGCCGAACACCTTCTTCAGCAAGTCGTCGAGAAAGTACCCGACCGCGAGCATGCTGCAAATCCAGCCGATGCCGCCGACCACGTTGAACGTCAGGAAGGTGCGGTACTCCATCTTCGCCGCGCCGGCCACGACCGGCACGAACGTGCGGATGATCGGGATGAACCGGGCGATGATGATCGTCTTGCCGCCGTGACGGTCGTAGTACGCCTTCGCGGCCAGCAGGTGCTCGCGCTTGAAGAACCGGCTCGACGGGCGGTTGAAGATCGCCGGCCCCGTCTTCGCGCCGATCCAGTAGCCGACCGTGTCGCCGATGATGGCTGACGCGATGAGGCTGAGCGTCAGCGGCAGCATCGGCCACTCGGCGGTGCGGGCGACGATGCCGGTGACGACCAGGAGCGAGTCGCCCGGCAGGAGGAAGCCGACGAGCAGGCCGGTCTCGGTGAACACGATGAGGTTCACCGCGGCGAACGTCGTCCACATGGCGCCGGGGGCCTTGAGCGCCTCGACGTAGCGCTCCGGGTGCGGCAGGTTACGCGGGTCGATGAAGACGACGATGAGGTTCCAGAGCTGGTTGAAGAACTCGTCCATGGCGGCGGCGTTCCTGCGGGGCGGGACGCGGTTAGGGTACGGGAACCGTATCACGCGCGGGAAGGCGAACCGGGGCGCGCGAAAAGCGCCCTTGCACTCCCCGCGGGTTCCCCAATACACTCCCCTTCCCCCGGTCCGGGATCACCCGCACCGACGGCACGACGCCGCCGGGGGACTCACGGAGGGACCGCACGCATGGCAGCCCGCAAGGACCCGCCCCCGCCCCCCGCCCGCCCGCTCATCG
>DASPHQ010001049.1:0-9908 GCA_035629595.1 Urbifossiella sp.
CGAGGGTGCCGCCGACGGCGAGGACCGCGTCGCGGAACGCCTCGGCTTCGAGCCGCCGCGGCGCCATCCGCCACAGCGACACGTTGTCCGGGTCGGCCGCGAGGTTGCCGGCGTGCGCGTCGGTCGCCAGGCGGTAGGTGCGGGACAGGACCAGCTCGCGGACCAGCCGCTTCGTGCTCCAGCCGTCGGCCATGAACCGCACGGCGAGGTGGTCGAGGAGGTCGGCGTGGGTCGGGCGGGCGCCGTTGACGCCGAAGTCGTCGGGGGTGGTGACGAGCCCGCGGCCGAACAGGTGGAGCCAGACGCGGTTGACCCACACCCGGGCGGTGAGCGGGTTGCCGCGGTCGGTCAGCCAGTCGGCCAGTTCGAGCCGGCCGCTCGCGGTCGCGTGTATCGGCCGGGCCGCGTTCGTGAACACCCGCAGCACCCCGCGCGGGACCAACTCGCCGAGCTGGGTCGTCTCCCCGCGGACGTGGACGCGGCAGTCCTCGGCCTTCGCCCGGTCGCGGGCGGCCATCGCCCACCCGGGCATCGGCGGCGCCGCGTCCTCGGCGGCCTTCAGGTCTGTCTCCAGCGCCTTGACCTTGCCGTCCCACGCCTTGATGTCGGCCTCCATCGCGGCGACGTCGGCCCCGAGCTTCGCCGTGTCGGCGCCGGCCTTCGCGAGCTGGAGTTTCGCGTCCGTCAGCCGGCGGACGACGCGGTAGCGGTCCGAGCGGGCGGTGTTCCGCGCCAGCGTCAGGTCTTGGAGCCGGGCGAGGTAGCCGAGTCCGTCGGCCGCGAGCCGGTCGGTGTCCGGGCCGACCGGCTGGAGGGGCGTGTGGTGGAAGGCGGTCGCCTTGATTCCGAGCGGGCCGTAGCCGTACAGCGGCTCGGTGCTGCGGAGGACGCCGGCGAGGGCGTAGTAGTCGGTCGTCGGGATCGGGTCGAACTTGTGGTCGTGGCAGCGGGCGCAGGCGACCGACAGACCGAGGACGCTCCGGCCGATCACCTCGATCTGCTCGTCGATCACCTCCATGCGAAAGACGTCGGGCTTCAGCTCCTCGAACGTCTTCGGCCCGAGCGCCAGGAGCCCGGTGGCGACGCGGAGCCGGTCGCGCTCGGCGGGCGTGTCGGCGGGGAGGAGGTCGCCGGCGACCTGCTCGCGGACGAACCGGTCGTAGGGGCGTCGCGGTTGAACGAGTCGATGACGTAGTTGCGGTACCGCCAGGCGTGGTGCCACAGCACGTTCCGGTCGCGGCCGTTGCTGTCGGCGTACCGGGCGGCGTCGAGCCAGTGGCGGCCCCACCGCTCGCCGAACCGGGGCGACGCGAGTAGCCGATCGACCAACTTCTCGTACGCCTGCGGGTCGCGGTCGGTCACGAAGGCGTCGGTCTCTTCCGGCGTCGGCGGCAGGCCGTGCAGGTCGAAACTGACGCGGCGGATGAGGCTGCGGCGGTCGGCGTCGCCGACCGACGTGAGGCCCTTCGCCTCCAACCGGGCGAGCACGAACCGGTCCGCGGCGGTGCGCGGCCAGGTGGCGTCCTTCACCGCGGGCGGGGGCGTGTCCTTCGGCGGCACGAACGACCAGAAGCGGCGGCCGTCCTCCAGGCTCATCCCCTTCCGCACCACGGCGCCGGGGCCGGTCCGCGGGTCGGGGGCGCCCATCCTCACCCACGCCTCGACGTCGGCGATCACGGCCGCAGGGAGCTTCCCCTTCGGCGGCATCTCGGGAGCGCCCGGAGCGTGGCGGAGCGACCGCACCAGCAGGCTCTTGCCGGGGTCACCGGGGACGACCGCGGGGCCGCCGTCACCGCCCTTGAGGAGCCCCTCCCGGGTGTCGAGGGCGAGCCCGCCGCGGAGCTTGTTCTTGGCGTCGGCCGAGTGGCAGGCGTAGCAGTGCTCGGCGAGCACCGGGCGGACCTTCCGCTCGAAGAACTCGACGCCCTTCGGGTCCGGGTCGGCGGCGCGCGCGGCCGTCCCGGCGGCGGCGACCAGGAGGGCGGCGAGGAGCCGGGTGGGGGGCGGCCGCATCAGGGGAAGGTGGGGGCAGGGGTGGGTGCCGGCGAGGCTTCTAACATACCACCCCGCCCGGCCGGACGCCACCTCCCGCCAGAGGACGAGGTCGGGGGGGAGCCCGCCGACCCGCTTCTGGAGCGCGGGGTCGCGGAGCCGGCGGTAGAGGACGAACTCGTACGCCTCCCCCGGTACGCGCGCATCGCGCTGGTCGCGCGATGCGCGCGGCAGGTCCTTCCGCCGTCCAACACGCGTTGGCGGAACCTGCCTGATGTACACATCCCCACCTAGTCTTTCCGGCCGGGGGGGCGCTCCACCTCCGCTAACAGGAGGCCGAGCTCAGTGCTGTGCCACACCGAGCTGGCGATCGCGTCCGGGGTCCAGCCCTCGCCCGGGGCTTCGGAGCGGCCGGGCGTCATGTTCAGGGCGCGGTCGAACAGTCCGATCTCGTCCCGGGCCTTCTTCAACTCGGCGACGGCCTCCTCGGCCTGATTCGTGGCGCGGCTCGCGAGCGCCAGGAACAGGTGGTCGGCGGCCTTGTTGTACCGCTCCGCCAGGGTCAGCGTCCGGTCCTGCCGGTCCTCCCAGTCGTCCACCAGCTGTTTCAGTGCCTTGTACGCCTTGTCCGACTCCCCGTTCCGGACCTGGACGGCGGCCAGGGTGTTCCGGTAGGTGGCCGACTGCGGAACAGCCTCGACGGCCCGGCGGGACAGCTCCAGCGCCGCCTTCAGGCGCGGCTGCGGGTGGTCTCCGGATAGGGCCACCGCCCAGGCGGTCGTGTTCCGGGCGGAGGTGGTGAAATCGGCCGGCGCCTTCTGCTCCAGCTCGAACAACCGGTCGCACGCCTTGTGGTATCCGGCCAGGTCGCCCCTGCGGAGGTGGACCCTCGCCATCGTGCTCAGTGCCGTCACCCGGGATCCGGGGGTGTCGGCGATTTCGGACAGGGTCTTGGCCGCGTCTTCCAGCCGCCCGGCGCGGGCGGCCGCCGCCGCGACACGGATGCGAACGTTCGGGGTGGGCGGGACGAGGTCGGCCGCGGCCCGGTACGCCATGTCCGCCTCGGCCCAGTCGCGGCGGAGGAGGAGAAGGTCGCCGTGGCTGTACCGGTGGGCGGCCACGGCCGGCTCCAGGACGAGGAGCCTCTTGGAGTCCGCGAGAGCCTCGTCCCACTTCCCGAGGGCGGTCAGCACGCGGACCCGACCGGCCAGCAGTGGGGCGGAGTCCGGGTGCTTACCCTCGGCGGTGAACGCCTCCAGCGCGTCCCGCAGCAAGGCGGCGCGGCCGCGGGGTGCTCCCGTCACGCGAAGGGCGTCGGCCTCGACGGCCAGCCCGAGCTTGTGCCAGTACTCGGCCACCCCGGGGTCCGCCGTCGTGGCCGCCCGGAAGTGGGTCTCCGCCTTCTGGTCGCGGTTCAGCCCCGTCATCCCCTGTTTGATCAGGACGTCGCCGTAGCCGGCGTGGAACCTCCCCAACTCTTGTTTTCCTGGGGCGGCCTGCTCCTTCAGGGCCAGCGCCCGCCCGAAGGCGTTCGCCGCGTTCGTCAGGAGGTCCGCCTTGTGGAACTCGCGCCCCGCCTCGGCGTAGTCCGCGAACCCGAGGGCCGGCTGTTTGGACTTGCTGTGGGCCTCCGCCCGGAGGACCAGCACTTCCGACCTCAGCACGCCGGTCAGGTCGTCCGGCCGACCCCCGTCCTTCCCCTTCAGGATGAGGTCGCAGACCTCGATGGCGGCGGCCAGGTCGCTCGCCTCGAGGTGCGAGTCGGCGAGGCGGAGGCCGTCGTGCGGGTCGCCCCGGCCGCGGCGCGAGAGGTCGCGATAGGCAGCCGCCGCCTTGCCGAACAGCGCCTTCCGCTTCTCCGGGTCCGCCTCCCGACCGGCCCGCTGGTACTTGAGCTGCGCCAGCGGCCGGAGGACGTCGGGCTCCCCCTCGTGGCCGACGAGGGCGGCTTTGTAGTCGTCTTCGGCGAGGTCCCACTCGCCGACCTGGGCCAGCACCCGGGCCCGGTGGCCGAGCAGGTCCGGGCGGCCGGCGGCCGGCGGGTTCTTCGGGTCCAGGAGGGCGTCCAGGTGCCAGCGCGCGCCCGCCAGGTTCCCGGAGGCCTCGCACAGCACGGCCTCCCACCGGTGCCACGCGCGCGGGTCCGAGAGGTGCGGCAGGGCGACCGACGGGACGTGTCGGAATGCTTCGCCCGACGGCAGCGTGACCAGCTGGACCGGGTCCTTATTCACGGCCGTGCGCGCGGCGACGACCTCGGCCCCCTTGACGAGGTCGGCCGGCGGCTGGGTCAGCCGGGCCAGCGGGAACGTGGCGGCCGTGAACCGGGCGGCCCACGGCCGAGCCCGGTTCGAGACGGACCAGAAATCGGCGGCCGGACCGACGCCGGACACCGCCCCCCCGCCGCCCGGGTCGGACCGCCACCGGACGTGGCGGACCGTCATCGGGAACGTGGCGGACGCAACGAGCCGGCCGCTGCTCGACTTCGCCTTCGTGTCCCACACCCGAACGACGTTGTCGCCGGCGGCGGTGGCGACCAGTTGGTCGTCGGCGAAGACGGCCTGGACCACCTCGCGGCTCGGCTCCCCGGGGCGGAGGGTGAGCTTCAGTTGGTACCGCCCGTCTTCCTTGACCCAGACGATGGTGTTGCCGTCCCGCCCGCCCGACACCACCCGGTCGCCGCTGGTGTCGAACGCCGCGCACAACACGTCCGCCTTGTGCCCGACCCGCTCCGTCCCGGGTACGACCCCGAGCACCTCGGCCTTCCACCCCTTCTCGGGCGAGGACCACACCACCACCTCGTCGTCCCGGCCGGCCGTCACCACCCGCGTCCCGTCGGCTCCGAACCCGACGTGGGTGACCGGGTCCCGGTGCGCCGGCCGGCCGGCGTGATTCAGCGGGCGGGGCTCGGCCTCGCCGAGGTCCCACACCACGGCCAGCCCGCGCCCGTCGCCGTCGTCCCCGGCGTAGGCCGCCACCCGGTCGCCCCGCGGGCCGAAGACGGCGGCGGTGAGCGGGTCCGGGTGGGAGGCGCGCTTCAGTTCCCGGACCGTCGCACCGGTGGCGCCGAGGTGGTAGGCGCGGAGCTGCGTGGTCCCGGCCGCCACGTCCTTGTTCGCCCGCCCGACGACGACCAACCGGAGGGCGGTGCCGTCGCCCCCGAAGGCCGCGAACGTCGCCTTGTGCGCGTCGTCCCGCTCGGTCCAGAGCTGCCCGCCGTCCTTGTCCCACAGGCGGACGGTCCCGTCGGCCTCGGTGGTGCAAACGAGGTGCGGCTCGCCCTTGCTCACGGCCACCTGCACGACCGGCTCGGGCGTGAGCAGTTCGGGGGTGAGCGGCGTTCCGTCCGTCGTCTTCCACGCCCGGGCCCAGCCGCGGCGGCCGCCGGTCTGCCCGGCCGTCCGGTCGAACCCGACCGCCGGCGGGGCATTCGGGTACCCGCGGCGCTCGCCGCCGGCGGCGAACGCGTTCCCGCTCGCGGAGAGGGCGGTGTCGCGCACGCTCCGGTCGAGGTCCACGCCGGGGACGGTGAAGGACACCGGGTAGGAACCGGCCGCGGGGAGGTCCCACCGGTAGGCGGCGGTGCCGGCGACGGTGAGCAGGCCGCGCCCGTCGGGGGTGAACGCCGCGTCGGTGACGCTCCCGCTGTGGTAGGGGATGACGTTCAGCAGGCGGCCGGGCGCCGCCCAGAGGAGCGCCCGCCGGTCCCGGCTCGCCGACACCACGTACTGCCCGTCCGGGCTGAACCGGACCCGGAACACCTGCTGGGTGTGCCCGCTGCCGCGGGCGGGCGCGCCGTAGGCGGGCGACTCCGCCCTCACGCTCCACGGCTTGGTCTTCCCGTCCGGCTGTTCGAGCCGCCAGAACGACACCGCCCCGCCCGCGGTCCCGAGGGCGAACGCCCGGGCGGTACTCGCGCCCCCCGGTTCGACCGGGTTGCTCACCGGGCTGAACGCGACCGCCGTCACCGAGTCCGGACCCGGGGGCAACATAACCGGGAGCGGGGCCTTCCCGTCCGTGGGGTACAGCCAGGTCGTATGGGTTCCGGCCGTCCGGGGCCGGGGGGACGAGCGCGACACGAACAGGGCCGGGTCGTCTCCGGGGGTGTACGCCGCGACGAGGGCTTCCTCGTCGTTCTGGTCGGTCCGGGCGGCATTGGGGTTGGAGAAGGCCTTCGGCTCCTCAACCTTGCCGGTCCCCGCGACCTCGCCGATCTCCCACTCCAGGGCGACCGGCGTGTTGGCGTGCGAGTCGATCCCGAACGCCGCGGCCAGCCGGGGGCGCTTGGTCCCCGCGTCGAACGCCAGGAAACCGACCCGCCCGTCGTGCGCGGCCGTCCCCGGGAGCGGCACCGCCTCCCACGCCGGCGTCGCCCACAGGGTGACGGCGCTCCGGGTGACCCGCGCGGCCTTCTCCGGGAACCACTGGAGCCACGACGAGGCGGTGGTTCCGACGTCGTCGAACTGGTACGACGCGACCGCGAAGTGCCGCCCGTCCGGGCTCAGCTCGGCCTTGCCGAGGTACCCGTCGTACGACCCCGTCTTGAGCCACTTGGCCTCACCGCCGTCGGGGATTTCGAACGGGCAGACGACGCCGCCCTGCTTGTCCCAGCTGAGCATGACGACCGCGGAGCCGCCCCCGCCGACGAACACCCCGCCGACCCGGGTCGGGGGGCCCGACGGGAGCTTCGGGGCGCCGAGCTGGGTGAACGGTCGTGGGATGATTTCCTTGGGCTGAAACTGCCCGTCCGCGCCCGACCGCCACACGGTGACGACGAGTGCGAACTCGGGGGGCATTTGTTTCACCTGCTTCACCCCGGCGGTGACGGCAACCCGCCCGTCGGGGGCCTGAGCGGCCACGGTCGGAACCACCCCGTCCGGCTGGTAGGCCATGCCGCGGAGGGCCGGTACCTGGTGCCGGATGGTCCCCAGCCGGAACTGGTGGCCGAACGCCCGCTCGGCGTCGACCGGCTGCGGCTGCGCGGCCTTGACCTCGCTCTCCCAGGCGTAGGCGAAGCGGAGGTAGCTTCCCGGCAGGTCGGCGGGCGCGTCCGACGTGCCGGCGTGCAACTGCCACACGGCGTTCGTCCGCTCCGCTTCCCGGAGGGCCGCGGCCCGCTCCTTGTCGAGCTTTTCCTGCGCCACCCGGGCCGCCTCGTTCTTCTCCTTCTCAGCTTCCGCGGCGGACGCTATCACAGCGGCATTGGCGTCCGACACGGCAACCCTTGCCTGATAATAGCTCAGGACGGCGAGGATCGCGGCGGCGGACGCGCAGATGACGACGCCGCGCACCCACCGGTCTCGCCGGACGCTCGCGGCGAGGAAGTCGAGCTCCAGCGTGCTGAACGGGTTCATGGCCGTCACCCGCTCGGCCTCCGACCGGGCGACCTTGAGAGCCACCCCCGCCCACAGCGCGCCGGTCTTGCGGCCCCCCGCCTGCCACTGCTCGGCGGCGGACCGCAGCCGCAGCCGCCACTGTTGCTTCTCCCGCTCCACGTCCAGCCACTCCAGGAACCGCGGCCACCCCGTCGCCAGCGCCTCGTGGACCGGCGCCACCTCCGGCGGCTCGCCGGCCACCCGGGTGACCGGCACGATCAGCCCCTCGTCCTCGAACCGCTTGAGCACGACCGCGGCCTCGGGCGGCAGACCCTCGACGAGCCGCCCGCGCGACACCCGGCCGCACACCACCCCCGTCCCGGTCGTCGGCCGGATCAGCCGCAGCAGCAGGTCGCGGGCCGCCGTCTGGTGGGGTCCGAGGTGTTCCGGCACCGAGCCGGGCGGGTCGAGCGTCGCGAACACCTCCTCGGCCCGGCGGCCGACGGCCAGCCGGCCGCCGCCGTGGTGGTCGTACACCTCGTGGGTCACCTGGTTCCCCTTCCGGGCGTCCCACAGCAGCCGCAGGCTGAACCGCAACAGCGCCAGGCCGGCCGGGTCGCCCTGGACGTCCATCAGGAGGCGGTCGAGCACGCCCTCGTTGAACCGGAGGCCGACCCGGTCGGCCGGGTCGGTGACCATCTGCCGCAACTCGGCGGCGGAGAAGCCGACCAGCACCTGCCCCTGCCGGAACCGCCGGCCGAACGCCCCCAGCTTCTCCACCGGGCCGAGCCGGGCGGGGTTCACGGTGAGGACCACGCGGTGCCCCGGGGCGGCGTCGACCACGGCCAGCAGGGCATCGGCGAACTTCTGGACGTCGGCCAGGTCGGTGGTCGCCATGATCTCGCCGAACCGCTCGACGACGAGGACGGCCGGCTTCGGCCGGGCGGCCGCCAGCGCGGCCACCGCGGCGACCCGGTCGCCGGTCGGCCGCAACGCGCCGACGATGGACGAGATCGTCGCCTCGCCCGCCGGCGCCGGCGCCGGCGGGGTGAGGGCGGCGGTGAGGGCGGCGAGCGGGTCGGGGCCGAGGACGACCTGGGGGAGGTAGTCCCAGTCGCCGCTGCCGGCGAGCCGGCCGGCGCGGAGGGCGGGGATGAGGCCGTTGTGAATCAGGGTGTGCCGGCCGCTCCCGTTGGCCCCGAGGACCGCCACCAGGCGGTGCTCGCCGACCGCCTCCGCCACGTCGTCCACCAGCCGCGCCCACCCGGCGGGGGGCGCGTCGTCGGCCCACCGGCCGATGTCGTCGAACGGGTTGGGGACGCCGTCGAGGTTTGGCGCCGCGCGGACGTTGAACTCGACCAGGTCGGTGTCGGTGTCGGCGCCCGGGCGGCCGGCCCGGTACAGCGCGTTCGACCAGTAGGTGAGGAGCCCCTGGGCGGTGTGCCGGTCCTCGCTCGCGCCGAGGACGGCGCCGGTGGCCCGGCCGCGGCGGACGAACTCGGCCACCTCGTCGAGCAGCGCGTCGTGCTGCTCGGGCGACAGGGTCTTTTCCGTCTTGAACGACCGGACGAGGCGCAGGTGTTCGTCGCGGAGGTCTTTCAGGCTGGGGTAGCGGCCGCCGGGGTCGTCCACCGGGGCCGCCGTGACGGGGTCAGGCATTCGTCAACTCCCGGATGATGGTGGCGAGTTCCTCGCCGGGCTTCTTGAGCCGCCCGCACAGGTCGCGGAGGTCGATGTCGGTCTGGTTGAAGGCGACGCGGTGGGCCATGCGGAAAGCCGTCACGTCCTGCTGGAGGAGGCGGACCGGGCCGGGCGCGCTGGGCCGCGGGTTGAGGCCGGCCGCCACCTTCTCGCCGCACGCGACCAGCTTCGCCGTCCGGTCCCGCTTGCCGTACGGAAGGAGGCCGGCGACGAGCACGCGTACGTCCTCCCACTGGTCCGCCACGACGATCACGTCCGGCTCCCGGCCGTCGCCCAAGGCGACCAGGATGCCGTCGATGCCCTGGTGCCGGTCGTGGTTCGCGATCAGCGTCCGGAGCTCGTCGTCGAACCCGTCCAGGGCGCACACCCCCTTCTCGAACCGCACCAGTTGGCGGACGGCGTCGTCGTCCAACGACCCCCCGGCGACGGCGTCGTCGTGGACCGCCCGGAGGCCGCGGGCCACGGCCTGGAGGGAGAGCGGGCGGGCCAGCTCGACGATCTTCGAGTTCTGCTTCGGGAGGGCCCGCCGGATCTGCTTCTGGACCCGCCCGACCACCTGCGCGACCCGCCCGCCGTCGGCGGCGTCCACGGCGTCCGTCAGGTCCTTGGCGGCCCGGGCGACCTGCTCGCGCCACACGACCGTCGCCGCCGCGAGCTCGGGCTTCTCGGCGTAGTCGGTCACGGTGTCGAGCCGGTTCCGGAGCAGTTCGGCGGCCGTCGCCAGGCTGTCGTTGAACCCGACCCGCTCCGTCCCGTCGTCGGCCTTGGCGCGGAGCCGGTCGAGCTCGGCGTCGACCAGGATGGCCGTCTCCTCGGCGGCCTGGAAGTTGTCGTGCAGCCACTTGTACCGCTCGAGCTCGGCGATCTGCTCGGCGGCCTCGCGGAACGAACTCTTGTACCGCG
>DASPHQ010001050.1:0-3949 GCA_035629595.1 Urbifossiella sp.
GCGTCGAAGCGAAATCGTTGGGGCAGGACACGCTCTCGCGTGTCGATCCCTCCAAACAGATCGTCAAGAACGTCTACGAAGAACTCGTCGCTCTGATGGGGCCGGTCGATCACAAGATCCCGCAGCGCGCCGACCGCCCCGTCGTCCTGATGCTCTGCGGCCTCCAGGGGTCGGGCAAGACGACCACGGCCGCCAAACTCGCGCTCACCCTCAAGAGCCGCGGGCGGAAGCCGTTCCTCGCCGCCGCCGACTTGCAGCGCCCCGGTGCCGTCGAGCAGTTGCGCACCCTCGGCGAGCAGATCGGCATCCCGGTCTACAGCGAAGCCACGAACCCGGTGGACGTGTGCCGCAACGCCGTCGCCGAGGCCAAGCGGACACTGTGCGACTCGGTCATACTCGACACCGCCGGCCGGCTGCAGATCGACGACGAGTTGATGGCGGAGCTACAGCGGATCGACAAGCTGGTGAAGCCGGACGAGTGCTACCTCGTCGTGGACGCGATGATCGGCCAGGAGGCGGCGAACGTCGCCAAGGCGTTCAACGACGCGCTCGAGCTGAACGCCTGCATCCTCACCAAGCTCGACGGCGACGCCCGCGGCGGCGCCGCGATGTCGATCAAGGGCGTGACCGGCGTGCCGGTGAAGTTCGTCGGCGTCGGCGAGAAGGTGGACAAGCTCGAGGAGTTCGTGCCGGAACGGATGGCCGGCCGGATCATGGGCCAGGGCGACCTGATGGGGGTGGTCGAAAAGATCGCCAGCATTCAGTCGCAGGTGTCCGAGGAGGAGCTGAAGAAGCAGCAGGACGCGCTGACGAAGGGGCAGTTCACGCTCGACATGTTCCGCCAGCAGTTCGCCACCATCGCCAAGATGGGGATGAAGGACATGCTCGGCCGGATGCCGGGGATGAGCGAGATGATCCCCGAGGGCGAGGACCCCGAGGAGGCGCTGAAGCGCGTCCAGGGGATGATCGACTCGATGACGAAGAAGGAGAAGGCCGACCCGGACATGATCGACACCCCGCGCCGCCGCCGCATCGCCAAGGGGGCGGGGGTGGAGCCGCACGAGGTGAACCAGTTCCTGAAGCAGTTCGAGCAGGTGCGGTTCCTGATGAAGCAGATGGCGTCGATGTCGATGTGGCAGCGGCTGAAGATGGTGACGGGACTGGGGAAGGCGGGAGCCTTCATGCCCGGCGGGATGGACGCCCTCAAGACGAAGGGCGACACCGGCACCCGCAAGAGCGCCAAGCAGCGCGCCGAGGAGCGGAAGAAGAAGAAGAAGAAGCGGTAGCCTTTCAGGCCCACGGTCCCTCGCCGGCCAACCCGAATGCCCACGACAACCCGCACCCCGCTCGTCGTCGCCGGCTTGATTGCGGCGGTCGCGATCGGGTGGCGCCTGGTCGATGCCGCCGACTGGCCCGGCGACCGATACCCGAGCCTCGAGTACGAGTCCGCCCTCGCCGCCCGCACCGTCTGGCTCGCCGCCGACGCTCGCGCCCGCACCCCCGAACGCGAACTGTGGCTCCGTACGACCGGCACGCAGTACGTCACCAGCCCGCCGTTCCTGCCGGCCCTCGTCGCCAGCGTGTACGCCGCGACCGGCGAGGAATGCCCCTGGGTGTCGCGCGTCTTCATGGCCGGATTCTGGGTCGCCGGCGGGGCACTCGTCGGCGCGGCCGGTGCCCGGCTCACCGGCAGCCGGTGGGCCGGTGTGGCCGCGTTCGCGTGGCTGGTGCTCTGCCCGTTCGGGATGATGGTCTCGCGCAGTTTCCAGACGGAATCACTCCTCGTGTTCGCCCTCGGCGGCGTCGCGTGGCACCTCGCCCGCGCCGCCCCGGACGGGACGTGGCGCCGCACCGGGCGGAACGCCGTCGTGTGCGGGCTGGCGGCACTCGTGAAGCCCGGCGTGCTGTTCCCGCCCATTCTCGGCGCCTTCGCGGCCGCGCTCCTGTCGCCGTCCGTGACCGGCGGACCCGTGCGGAAACTGCTCCACTTCGCCGCCGTCGCAGTGGCCGTCGTGGCACCCGGCACGGTGTACGCGTGGCTGCTGTTGCGGCACCACTCCGGCCGGTTCATGCCGCGGCTGCTCGGCGAGGGGTGGTACTACGAGGGTGTCGCCCAGAACGCGTGGGATGTGGTGGGTCCGGTGCTCGGCGTCGGGCTGGTCGGGGTGGTGATGGCGGCGCGTGCGGGCGTGTTGTTGCCGGCGGGGCTCCTCCTCGGCCACGCCGTGACGCTCGCCGTGTTCACCTACCACGCCGCGACCCACGACTACTACCAGGTGCCGCTACTCGTCATCACCGCTCTCGCCGGGGCGTGGCCCGTCGCGTGGGTCGACCGATTGCTTCAACGGCGGGGGTGGGATCGGTTCGTTCCGGGCGTCGCACTGGCGGCGGTCGTCGGTTACCTGATCGTTACGCGAGACCCCGACATCGGCCCGTGGCGGTGGCTGCCGGCCGAGCGGGAGCGGCTGGCGCGCGAGACGGCGGTGCGACGCGCGCGCGCCGTGCAGGCGGAGGCCGTCCGTGCCGCAGTCGGTGCCGGGACGCCGGTCATCGAACTGACGGAGGGGTACGGCTACCCGCTGCGGTTTCACGGCTGGGTGGACGCGGTCTCGTGGCCGACGGCGGGGAGTCAGTTCTACATGGAGCAGGCCGCCGGCGGGACGTGGAAGTTTTCGGCGGAAGCGTACCTGGCCGAACTGACGAGGACCGACCGCCCGTACTTCGTCGTCGCCCACGCCGACCAGTGGGAGAAACAGACCCCGCTTCGGGCGGTGCTCGCGCGGTACGGCCCGCCGAACGAGCCGGTTCCGGGCGTGCTGATCTTCACCCTCCGACGACCGGCCCCGTGACCCGGCACCGCGTGCCGGGAGTCCGCAGGTTCCTCGGCAGGCCGCTAGCCCACGAGCCCCGCCAGATCCTCCCGCAGCCGTCGCAGGACGCGGCTTTTCGCCACCAGCACGGCGTTCACCGTCAGCCCCAGTTCGGCCGCCACGTCGCGTGCCGGGCGGCCGTCCCGCGCCTGTCCGAGAAATGCCTCCCACGTCGCTTCGGTGAAATCCGGCCTCACCCGAGTCATCGCTCGCGCGGTCAGGTGGGCGTCGTGCTCGCGGTCCCACAGCCGGCTCAGGTGGCTGTCGGGATCGGCCAGCGCCTCCAGCCGCTCGTGCGCGTCCGACCCGCCGCCTGCGGCCGCCCGCCCCCGCTCCCGGCGGAGGTAGTCGCCGACGCGGTTCGCCAGAATGCCCCGCAGCCAGCCCCGGAACGCCCCCGGGCCGCGGTGGTCGAAGTCGTACACCCTCGCCACGACGACCATCAGCACCTCCTGGCACAGGTCGTCGTGGTCCGCCGCCGCCACGCCGGTGCGCGTCAGCCAGCCGCGGAGCAGCGGCCCGTACACGTCGAGCAACTGGCGCCAGTCGGCGTCGGTCGGGGAACCGGTCAGCCGGCCGATCCAGGTGAGCGACGTTTCCACGGGCGAGCCCTCGGTTACGGCTTCGGGGCGGGCGGGGGAATCGGGTCCGGCCCCTTCGGCAGAGCGAACGTGCGATTCGGCGAACCCGGCAGTTCGGCCGCCGGCACCCGCTGCAGCGTGACCACGACGCGACCCTCGCCCTCCCGCGAGCCGAACTCCTTCGGCCGCTCCGAGACCTTCGCGGGGTCGAGGGACAGGCACAACTTCAAGGTGTCTCCGTCGAGCTGGTAGAGGCCGAGGGCCGTCTTGCGGGCACCGCCCAGCGTCACAATGTCGATCGTCTTCGGCGACTTCGTCGGGTCGAGGTGGTAGACGCCCTCCCCGCCCTGTTCCGCGATCGCGGCCAGCTCCGGGGTGATGATCTTTTGGGCCACCGCGAAACCCATGAACTCCTTCGGCATCGCGCCAGCCGCCTTCCCGGTCACCTTGTCGGCGGTGAACGTGAGCGTCGGCTGCATCAGGTCGAGCGCCGCGGCC
>DASPHQ010001051.1:0-5751 GCA_035629595.1 Urbifossiella sp.
AACGAACTGTTCCTGTCGCTGAATCGGCCCGCAATCCCGTCCCGACCCGCAGGGTATGCCGGTGACAGCCGGTACTATTTTCACGACCACGCCATGAACGGGCGCCACTGAGGGCGTCGCCTTCGCAGGCGCGGACCGGCCCGTCGTTTGCAATCCGCCCGGGGACACGTCGCCAGCCCCGCGGTGTGCGCACCCCCTTCCCGGGATCACGCCGATTATGGGCGACACCGCGTGGTTCCTGGTGATCGGGCTCCTCCTCACTGCCATGGCGTTCGCCGGGTCGGTGCTCAAGCGCGTCCCGCTGTCCGCCGCCATGTTCTACCTCGCCGCCGGGTACACCGTCGGCCCCGCCGGCATCGGCCTGCTCGATCTCAACCTCCCCTCCGGAGCAGCCGTCGTCGAGCGGCTCGCCGAAGCCGCCGTCCTCGTCTCCCTGTTCACCGCCGGGCTCAAGCTCCGCGTCCCGCCCGGCGACCGCCGGTGGATCCTCCCGGTCCGGCTCGCCTTCTTCTCCATGGCGGCGACGGTCGGCCTCATCACCCTGATCGGGGTGTGCCTCCTCGACCTCCCCGTCGGTGCCGCCGTCCTCCTGGGCGCGATCATCGCCCCGACCGACCCGGTGCTCGCAGCCGACGTCCAGGTGACCGACGCCTGGGACGACGACCGCGTCCGATTCGCCCTCACCGGCGAGGCCGGGCTGAACGACGGCACCGCCTTCCCGTTCGTCATGCTCGGCCTCGGCCTGCTCGGGCTCCACGACCTCGGGGCGGGCGGGTGGCGGTGGCTGGCGGTCGACGTGGCCTGGGCCGCCGCCGCCGGCCCGGCCGTCGGGTGGGCGCTCGGGACCGGGGCGGGGAAACTGGTGCTGTACCTCCGCCGCCGGCACCAGGAGGCCGTCGGGCTCGACGAGTTCCTGGCCCTCGGGCTGATCGCCCTGTCGTTCGGGCTCGCCGACCTGGTCCACGCCTACGGGTTCCTGTCCGTGTTCGCGGCCGGGGTGGCGCTGCGACGGGTGGAGATGCAGGAGAGCGGGGACGCGTCCCGGGAGGAGCTGCGGGAGCGTCGCAAGGAGGTGTCCGAGGACGACCTCGCCACCGACCCGCGGACGGCCCCCACCCACTTGACCCGGACGGTGCTGGGGTTCAACGAGCACGTCGAGCGGCTCGGGGAGGTGGCCGTCGTCCTCGTCCTGGGGAGCCTCCTGTCGGCCGCGACGCTGACCCCCGCCGGGTGGTGGTTCGTGCCGCTGGTGTTCCTCGCGGTGCGGCCGCTGGCGACCTGGGCCGGGCTCCTCGGGTCCAGCATGAAGGTCCCGCAGCGGGCGCTAGTGGGGTGGTTCGGGGTGCGGGGCGCGGGGTCGGTGTACTACCTGGCGTTCGCCCTGACCCACGGCCTGCCGGAACCGGTGGCAGGGGAGTTGACGCGGCTCACCCTGACCGCGGTGGCGGCCTCGGTCGTGCTCCACGGCGTCTCGGTCACCCCACTCATGTCCCTATATGCCCGGATGCGCGGAAGGTAACGCGCGCACGGCCCGCCCCCTTCCGCCGGAATGGAGAAGCCGGCGGCGCGCCCGCGGCACGGGCCGCAGGCTCAAGCCCGGTGAGGTCGTGCGTCGATACCCCCCAGGCTACCGCCCCGAAGCCAAGCTGCTTTACGCCATTTGTATCAATCACATTATTGCCAATTCGATAGAGCAATGTTAGACTTTCTCCACTATCAAAGGAGAAAGCATGAAACAGCCAAGTTCCAAGTTTACCAGCAGTACCTGCGGATATGTTCATGGTGAAGCGCGGAGTGGGACCAAGCCTCCCTCTCGCTTGTATGGCATCTGGGGGTGCATGAAGATTCGATGCGAATCAAGAAACAAGCGGACCAGAGCCAACTATCATGACCGCGGCATTAGGGTCTGCGATGAGTGGCAAAAGGATTATGTGGCATTCCGTGACTGGGCGCTGACGAATGGCTATCGCGACGACCTGACTATAGACCGGATCAACAACGATGGCGGGTATTCGCCGGAAAACTGTCGTTGGGTGGACTACAAGACGCAGCGGAGGAACACCAGGATAAACCTTCACCTGACGGCATTTGGGGAGACAAAGACGGCAGCAGACTGGATTGATGACCCGAGATGTCAGGTACGTCGGATCACTTTCTATGGGCGCATCCACCGCGGGTGGCCCGTTGAAAAGGCAATTACCTTGCCCGCTAGCCGCCTTAACAGGGTTGTCCCCGTCCTGGCTGCCTGAGCCTCCTTCCCCTGCCCGCACCAGTGGTGGGAGCGGGTTCCGGCACCGCCGGATGCACAGAAGTCCGGTGATGTAGAAGCCGCGTGACGAGCCCGCAGCCGTTCCGGGCTCCGTCCCTCCTTCACGGTGTCCCGCGACGAGTCAGAGCGCCAGCGACCCGGCCTCGGGAAGCGTCGGAGCCGAGTCGGCTCCCCCCACGACCATGCCCCGCTTCCCGCGGACCGGAACCGGGACCGCATCGAGCGCGGCCAACTCCGCCGCCGCAACCGCTTCGTCCCGAGCCGCCTGCTCCGCCACGGCCGGGTCCATCTCAGCCGCCACCGGCTTCCGCTTGGCCCGCACCGCGGCCGCGATCCCGTCGCGGACCACGGGATTCTCCCGGAGGAACTGGACCGCCTTGTCCTTCCCCTGGCCGAGCCGCTGGTCCTTGTAGCTGAAGAACGCCCCGCTCTTCGCGACCAGCTCGTCCTCGACGGCCAGCTTGAGTACGTCGCCCTCGTAGTCGATCCCGCGGTCGTGCAGGATGTCGAACTCGGCGTTCCGGAACGGCGGGGCGACCTTGTTCTTGACCACCCGCACCCGGGTCTCGGCCCCGACCGTCTCGTCCCCGTCCTTGACGTGGGTGACCCGCTTCGCCTCCATCCGCACGCTGGCGAAGAACTTCAGCGCCAGCCCGCCCGGGGTGGTGTTCGGGTCGCCGTACATGACGCCGATCTTCTGCCGGATCTGGTTGACGAACACCAGGCACGTCCGGCTCTTGCCCAGCGGCGGGTTCATGATCCGCATCGCCTGGCTCATCATCCGGGCCTGGAGCCCGACCTTGGTGTCGCCGATCTCGCTATCCTGGATCTCGTTCCTCGGCACCAGGGCGGCGACCGAGTCGATGACGATGAGGTCGACGGCGTTGCTCGCGATGAGCATCTCGGCGATCCGCAGCCCCTCCTCGCCGTACCCCGGCTGGCTGACCAGGAGCGCGTCGAGGTCGACGCCGATCCGCTTGGCCCAGGTCGGGTCGAGGGCGTGCTCGGCGTCGATGAACGCGGCCACCCCGCCGGCCTTCTGGGCCTGTGCCACCGCGTGCAGGGCGATGGTCGTCTTGCCGCTCGCCTCGGCCCCGTAGATCTCGACGATGCGGCCCCGCGGCAGCCCCTTCCCGCCGAGGGCGAGGTCGAGGCCCAGGCACCCGGTCGAGATGCACTCGACGTCCTGCCCGCCCATGTCCCCGAGGGTCATGATCGACCCCTTGCCGAACTCCTTCTCGATCGCCGACAGGGTCGTCTTGAGGTCCGTCTTGCCGGTGTTCCGCACGTCCTTGGCCATCGCCGCCCCCCGGTAGCCCGCGACGGACCCGCGATCGGACGCCCCGGTGAGTGGGGAGAGGTGGGTCGGGTCGGGGGATGAGTGGTGGAGCATACCCGACCCGGCCCGAGGAACGAAGGTCAGCAGCCGGCGCAGCCCGTGCGACCCGTCTGACCGCTTCCAATCCGCACGACACGCCTGGATAGAATGGTTTCACGTGGCCCGCCTCGGTTGCCGTCGACACCCCGCCCCGAGCGTCCGCCCGCGCGGAACCAGCCACCGCCTTCGGCTCCCGCGACGCAGACAGTCATCACGCCGCGGGGACCACCCCACGCCTGTCGGCATCGAGATCGACTCCCCGGCCCGTATAGAACGAATCGTGGGTGACTGGCCGGCGACCCGGATCCTCGAGTCGGAGGGTGACATGGAACGTGCGGAACGCTCCGCCCACCAGGAGGCCGACCTCCAGCGGTGGGCCGACGACGGCGGTGCTCCTCGCACCGGACGGCCGGGACAGGCGCGCACGATCGAGCGTCCCCGATCCCCGTGGGTAACGGTCGGTTGGGCGGTCGCGGTCGGGTTCACCCTGGGCTGGCTGAGCGGGCGGCGGGCATGATCGAGGTCGTCCCGACCTGCCAGCAGTGCCGGAGCCCGCGCCTCGCCCTGATCCTGGCCCGGTGCTCGGACCTGTGCAGCGTCGACCTTGCGGGGAAGCACACGCACGGGTACGTCCCGCGCGACCTCGGGGTCGGCGGCGGGGACGACCTCCACTTCCGATACTGCCTCGACTGCGGCCAGATCCAAGGCACCTTCCCCCTCCCGCCGACCGGGATCGAAGCGGGTCGGGACTGAATGGCGCCTGGTCTTATCTCGATCCGCTCAGTGCGCCCGTTACGCAAGACCCCACCGCCGCCCCACCTTCTGCCGGGTGGCGCGATACATCAGCCCGACCACGGCGGCGGCGAGGGCACTCAGGCCCACCCCGAACTGGTCCGGGTTAATCGCCACCGATACGCCGATACCGCCGGCCGGCGAGGAGACGCTCACGGTTGCCGCGGGCGACTGATCGGCCACGGAGGTTACGGGTTCGCCTGCGGGAGAGCCCATCCGCACGATCCGCGCCCTCAGCGAACCGACCAGCTCCCGCACGGCGGGGCGGGTGTCCCGGGCGAATGACGCGTTGGCGGCGGCGTCCGGGCGAATCACGACCCCATCCAGCGACACCCCGACGAATAGCCCGCGGCCCCGGGAGAAGGTCAGGACATCGGCGGCGATGGCCGTCCCCGCACGCCTCCCGCCCGGCCCGGCGGCCCCCGCCCCGAGGGTTTTCTTTCCCGCGAGCAGGCGGTCGAGGCTCTGCCGCGTCGTGAAGACGAGCACGACGTCCGCCGCCTCCACCCCCGCCTGGAGGCCGACGCTCGCCCCACCGATGTCGACGAAGACCGGCTCCCCCCACCGCCCGTCCCGGTCGCGGGTCAGCAGCACCCCGTGACCGCTCCGGCCGCCGACCACGAGCCCGGCCGTGACGAGCCGTGGGAACACGGCGACCGCGTGGGCGTCGGCGAGTGCCGCCGGCGGGATGCCCGAGGTCGTGGCCAGGTCCGTCAGCACCTCCGTCGCGGACCGGAGCGTTTCCGTCGGACCGGCGATCGCCGGGGCCGGGAGAATGGCGAGGACGAGTAGTGTGGGGAAGAAGCGGCCCATGGCGACCTCCGTGTCGGGTGACCGGGGGTCGGGGAAGCAATCGGCTCGCCGCGCGTCGCGGATGGCGGAGGTTAGTGCCGCCCCAGTCGGACAAGTGGGGCAACTTGTACCGGCCGCCTCGGGCAGCCGGGAGACCGCCTCGCTCAGGGAGATCGTCGCGACCTCGAAGGCGGCGCTCCCGGGGGCCGGGCTGGTAATCGTCGAGGGGGGCGACCACGGCACCACGTTCACCACGCCGGAGTTCCGAACGGCGGTCGTGGACTTCCTGAAGGCGCACCCGGAGTGATGCGGGGGTGGGCCGACGCGAGGGGGCCAGCTCGAGGTGGGGGGGTGGGACGTCCACGGGCGGTGCCTCCGGACTGCGTGCACACGGCGACGGCGGCACAGAAGTCGGGGACCGGCATCTTATACGTCGGTTTACGACGCCCAATCCGGGCCGATAGTCGGTTATCCCGGGCACGACGCGGCGGTACTCCCGTACCGGATTCGAACCGGATTC
>DASPHQ010001052.1:0-2012 GCA_035629595.1 Urbifossiella sp.
CTCCCCGAGTTCGACCGGGCCGTCTCGGCACTCGTCGAGGACATGGACCGCCGCGGCACGTTCGAGGACACGCTCTTGGTCGTGATGGGCGAGTTCGGGCGGACGCCGAAGGTCAACAAGGACGCCGGCCGAGACCACTGGGGGCAGGCGGCGTCGCTGCTGTTCGCGGGGGCCGGGGTGAAGCCGGGGTTCGTGCTCGGCCGCACCGACCACCAGGGGGCGTTCACGACGCAGCGGCCGGTGTCCCCCGCGGACGTGGCGTTCACCATCCTCGACGCGATGGGGATCGACCCGCACAAGCAGCTCCACACGCCGGACGGGCGGCCGGTGGAAATCCTCGACGGCGGTGAGACGGTGCGGGAGCTGTTCGCGTAATCCCTCCGCCGCTTGCGGCGATGCAGCGTAGACGCTGCAACGCCGCAAGCGGCGAAGCCCCGAGCCCCGTCATGCCACGCGCCTCACTCCTGTTCCTTCTCACGGTCCCGCTCATCGCGTCGGCCCCCGCGTCGGCGCAGAAGAAGGAACCCGATAAGAAGAAGGACACGCCCCAAGTCCTGTACGCCGTGCCGCTCGTCGCCGCGCCCGGGGCGAAGCAGAAGCTCACCCTCCGCGGCAAGCACCTCGACGCCGTCAAAGACGTGACCGTGTCCGGCGCCGACGGTGCCACCCTGAAGGTGCTCGGCGCGAAGAAGGCGGCAGCGCCGAACAACTACCCCGCGGAGCGGATCGGCGACACCGAGGTCGAGGTCGAACTGACGCTGCCGAAGGACCTCAAGCCCGGCGTCGCGCTCACCGTCGCCGGGGCGGAGCCGTACAAGCTGCTCGTTCCCGACGACCTGCCGGCGGTGGCCGAGAAGGAACCGAACGACGGGTACGACGCGGCGCAGCACATCACGGCGCCGTGCGCCGTGGTCGGAGTCGTCCACCAGGAGAAGAACCCGGACGTGTTCCGCGTCGTCGGGAAGGCCGGGCAGAAGCTCCGCGCCGAGGTGCAGGCGGCGCGCTTCGGCTCGCCGCTCGACGGCATCCTGACGGTGGTGGACGAGAACCGCCACTTCGTCGCCGCGAACGACGACGCCAACAACAGCCGCGACCCGGCCGTGGTCGTGACGCTGCCGCGGGACGGGGTGTACTACCTGTCGCTGATCGACGCGCACGACCTGGGCGGCGCCGGCTTCGGATACCGGCTGGTCGTGCGGCTGGAGTAATTCGCCGGTAGCCGCGGGCTTCAGCCCGCGCCCACCTGCGGCGGAGTGCCAGGGAGCCACGCCCCACAGACACCGCTCGCGTCGCGCGGGCTAAAGCCCGCGGCTACCAGACTTCACCCCCCGCGCTCCAGCACGTCGGGGATGTCGTACGTCACCCCGGCGACGGTGATGCGCTTGAACGGCCAGTCGGTCGGCGGCGTCACGCACTCGGGGTCGGCGGCCGTCACCACCACCGTGTCCACGACCGCCGCCGGGCCGATCCGCGGCTGCCACACCAGCGGCTGACCCGCCGTGAACGGCTCGTCGTGCCCGGCGCGGCGCAGCTCCTCCGCGGGGAACCGACCCGTCCCGAACCCTGGCGGCGACAGCCGGCCGTCAAACTCGTGCGTCGTGCCGGACAGCAGTTCCGGCACCGTCTCCCGGGCCGTCCGCATCGACCCGCCCGGCACCGACGACGCCCGGAACATCGCCGCCAGGATCGCCGCCCGGTCGTACCCCTTGCGGTAGTCGGCCGGCGCCGGGCCGAAGCTCACCGCCCGCCCGGCCGTGGCGAACAGCCCGCCGCGCTGCCCCGTCGCCTGGACGGTGAACGTGTGTTTCGCCGCCGCGTCGGTGAACCCGGCCCGGCGGTACTTCGCCCCGCGGTCGTCGGCCGTCACGCTGATCGCCGCCGGCTCCACCCCGCGGTGGAGCAGCCGGTGCCCGACGTGGCCGGCGACCTCCTCCTCGGTCATGCCGCGCTGGACGGTGCGGGCCGTGGCCTCGACCGCGTGCGCCACCCGCGCCCCGAGCGCGCGGTAGTCC
>DASPHQ010001053.1:0-5487 GCA_035629595.1 Urbifossiella sp.
GCGTGGTTCGGGAAGTACCGCCGGCTGGGCAAGGACCACGAGGTCGACCCGGACAACAGCGAGTCGATGATCTACGCCGCCATGATCCACCGGATGCTCCGACGCTTATACCCGGCCGCCTAGTTTCAAGACGCTTTGTGACTCGGAGGGCGGCGGACCACATTTCGAGAATCGCAGTTCGGGCACCCCCACTTGGGGCGACGCTCGCCCTCCGCCTCGCGGTCGCGTCGGCTCCCCATTCCCTGTCTCCTCACGGCATACTCGAACCCGTCACCGCGGCTTCGCGCCGCTAAGCGCGAAGCCGCAAGCGGCAACTCGGCCTACTGGTACTCGTACCCGATGTGGAAGGTGATCCGCCCGTCGGGGAGGCGGCGAATGTTCGTCACGTGGACCGGCAGGCCGCCGCCGAGCTGGCTGCGGCTGCTCGGCACCGTGTACGGCGTGAACGCCGTGTTCGACTGGCTCGGGTACGGCACCGAGCCCAGGTACACGCGCGGCCCGCTCGCCCCCTCCACCCCGTGCGACTCCTCCAGCACCGGCCGGCCGTTCACCACCCGCCACACCAACAGCCCCGACGCCGGCAGCGACTCGTCAAACCCCTTCTTCTGGCGGTTCTCCAGCAGGAAGTACTCGCTGCCGTCGGCCCGCACCGCCACCTTCACGCACTGCGTCGGGTCGTCCTCGATCGGGCCGAGCACCAGCTTCTGCTTCACCCGCGGGTCCACCAGCGCCGGCCGCACCCAGCCGAGCTGCTCGCGGCACCACGCCGAGAAGTGCTGCGGCTTCCCGTTCCCCACCTGATTCGACATCGCACACCACACGCCCACACCCTCCGAGCCGGGCAGCTCCGGGCGGGCGTACAGGTCGGGCAGGCCGAGCATGTGGCCGAACTCGTGGGCGAACACGCTGATGTTCTTCATCCGCGACCCGCCCTCGTCCACGATGAAGTACGGCAGCCGCCGGCCGCCGTAACCCACGTTCGCCCGGTGCGGCCAGTACAGCCCGCCGCGCGTCGTCTTCACCGAGTCGCCGGCGTACAGGAAGAAGATGCCGTCGTAATTCGTCAGCGCGTCCTTGCCGTGCTTCGCCGTGTACAGGTCGAGCGCCTCGGTCAGCAGCGCCGTCTTTTCGCCGACGCTCGTGCCGGTGCCGAGGGAGTAGTCGAGCCGCTTCTTCTTGGCTTCCACCCAGCCGAGGAACTTGCCGTCGAGCTTCAGCTTGCCGTAGCTGATCTCCTTGTAGTAGTCGTGCATGCTGCCGTACACCTTCTCGCCGGTCGCCGACTTGTCGGTGTACGTCCCCAGGCTGAACATCGACGCCTCCCAGTCGGCGTCGGTGATCTTCGCGTTGTGCTTCACGTCGGGGTACTCGACGCCGAGGATCGCCAGCCGGTAGGTGGACTTCTTCCACGCCGACGGGATGCGGTCGTCCCACCCGCCGCGGCCGCCGGGGCCGCCCGGGGTGATCCCCTCGGCCACGAGCGTCGGCTGGGCCTCGACGCGCTTGCCGTCGCGCTCGGCCAGGATGTTGAGGCGGTCGCCGGGGCGGTGGTCGGCCAGCAGGTCGCGGAAGCCGGTGTCGCCGTCCACGTCCTTGCCGTCGACCTTCAGAATCACGTCGCCGGCCTTCAGGCCCGCCACCGCGGCCGGGCCGCCGGCCGTCACGTCGGCCAGCTTCACGCCCGGCCCCTTCCCCGTGCCGAGGGTAATGCCCATCACGGCGCGGCCGGCGGCGGCGAGCGGCCGGGTCGTCGCCCGCAGCGTCGCGGCTAGTACCACCGTCTTGTTGCCGCGGGCCACGGCCAGCTTCACCGTCTCGCCGGCCAGCCGCGACCGCAGCGCGTCCTGCACCGCCGACACGGACGTGAAGCGGGTGCCGTCGATGGCATCGACCACGTCGCCCTCCTTGAGCCCGGCGGTGGCGGCCGGCGAGCCGGGCTCGACCGCTTCGACGACGGCCAGGCCGTCCTTGCCGGCGACGAGGAGGCCGAGGTAGCCGGCGGCGGTCGGGGTGTCCGTAGGGGTGGCGGCGAACAGCTTGGGGTCGGCCTTCGCCGCGTCCGCGAGGGTGCGGTAGCCGGTGAGATCGACGCCGGGCCGCGGCGGCGGGGCGACGGGGAGCGGGTCGGCCGCGACGGCGGCGACGACGGCGAGCAGCGCCGCGGCGGCGAGCGTGGTGCGAGTCATGGCGCGAGCCCTGGAGCCGGGAGGGGATAAGGCGAGTTTTAGGCTCGCGGAAATGAGAGAGCGATGAGTTGCCGCCGCTTGCGGCGTTGCATCGCCCACGCGATGCAACGCCGCAAGCGGCGGCGGTTCTGGTATACTTCTCCCCAGTCCCCCCGCGGCGCGCAATAATCCGCCCCGGGCGGCGAATCTCCGGCATAGGGGCCGGAGGACCGGTCCCGCATGGGGGCGGCGTCTCGATGAAGTTCACCCACCGATCCGGCCAGCGCCCGCTGGACGGGTTCACCCTCAAGCGCGGCGTCGGCCAGGGCGGCTTCGGCGAGGTGTACT
Source organism: Urbifossiella sp. (assembly GCA_035629595.1). Classification (GTDB taxonomy): domain Bacteria; phylum Planctomycetota; class Planctomycetia; order Gemmatales; family Gemmataceae; genus Urbifossiella. The sequence continues at coordinate 2,514 of DASPHQ010001053.1, forward strand.
TCGCCGTCTCCGACGCCGGCAAGGAAGTCGCGCTCAAGCTCCTCCACCGCCATCAGGATGCGGAGCTGCGCGGCATCGCCCACTGCCTCAACCTCAAGCACGCCAACCTCGTCCACCTCTACGACCTGCGCACCGACGACCGCGGCGCCAAGTGGGTCGTGATGGAGTACGTGTTCGGCGAGTCGCTCGCGCAGTGGATCAACCGCTACCCGACCGGCCTCCCGGCCGACCTCGTCCGCGAGTGGTTCGCCGCCATCGGCCGCGGCGTGGCGTACCTCCACGACCAGGGCGTCGTCCACCGCGACCTGAAGCCGGCGAACATCTTCGTCGAGAACGGCCACCTGAAGATCGGCGACTACGGCCTGTCGCGGCGGATCAGCCTGAGCCAGGGCGGCGACCTGACGCAGGGCGTCGGCACCCCGCACTACATGGCCCCCGAGATCAAGAGCGGCAACTACACGCAGTCGATCGACATTTACGCCTGCGGCGTGATGCTGTTCGAGATGCTGACCGGCCACCCGCCGTTCGAGGGGCAGACGCCGATGGAGGTGTTGATCAAGCACCTCGCCGACACGCCCGACCTGTCGCGGGTGCCGGCGGCGTACCGCGCGGTCGTCGGCCGGGCGCTGGAGAAGAACCCGGCCGACCGCTACCCGACGATGCGGGACTTCATGCGGGCGGTCGAGGAGGTCGTTTCGGCCCCCGCCCCGGAGGCGGTGCCGGTCGGCCTGACGCGGACCACGGTCGCGCCCGTGGCGCCGCCGGGCGTGGTCGCGGCGCCGGGCCCGCTCCCCGAGGGGCGGGTGGCGCCGGTGGCCGTGCCGCCGAGCCCGCGGTTCGCGTCCGGCCCGATCCCGGTCGGCCTGCGGACGTGGCTGACGCAGCGGCTCGGGTCGTTCGCGTTCGCCCCGGTCGTGGCCGGCGTCTGCACCGCGCCGTTCGTGCTGTTCGGCGCGCCGCAGCCGTGGTCGCTGCTGGGGCGGATGATCCTCCTCTCCACGGCCCTGAGTTGGGGGGCGCTGGCGGTGGCCCGCACGGCGAAGGACAAGCCGACGTCCGGCTGGGGGCGGAAGTTCCAGATGCTGCTGGTCGGGATGGTGGTCGGCGGGTTCGCGTTCTGGCTGGACGGGTGGTCGTTCCCGCGCGGCGGCCCGGCGGTGGAAACGAGCCGCGACCTGACGCTCGGGACGTGGGCGCGGGTGAGCCCGGAGCTGTTCAGCACGGCGACGCGGTACGCCCTGTACTACGGCCTGGCGGTAGCGGCGTGCCCGTGGTGGGCCATGACGAACCACCAGCGGAAGGAGCGGTTCAAGTTCGGCCGGGTGGTGCTGGCGGGTTTGGCCGGCGGCGTGCTGCTGTTCCTGTGGCCGTGGGGGGGGAACTCGTCGGCGGTGCTCGGCGTGGCCCCGTTGGTGATCGCAGCGGTCGCCGTGCAGGTGGTGAGCCCGTGGGCCGCCCCGCCGCCGCGGCCGTCGATCGTGCGCGGCCCCGCCCCGCGGCGGCAGCGGCAATATGTGTAACTCCGAAAAGCCCACCCGCGGCATCGGGTGGGCTTCGCCCGTGGCATCGGAATCACCCATGACCGGCATCCGTTCCCTCGCCGTTCTCACGACGTTCGCCCTGCTGGCGGGTTGCGGGGGGCCGCGCACCCCGGCCGACGGCGGGGCGCGCAACCCGAAGGCGCAGGAGAACCGCAAGCTCGCCGAGACCTACGCCGTCGCCGCCGCGACCGGCGCGGCCACGGCCGAGGTCGCGGCGCACCCGGAGCTGGAAAAGAAGTCGCTGGCGGCGCGGGCGATCGCCCGCGTCGAGAAGCTGTGGAAGCCGAACCAGCCCGTGTCGGTGCCCGCTCCCGCACCGCAGGCTCCGCCGCCCCCGCCGCCCGTACCGACGCCGGAACCGGTGGCGCGTGTGGAAGTGGCGGCGCGGCCGGTGCCGCCGCCGAGCGGGTCGGTGCTGGTGCGGGAGCGGGTGGCGTGTGAGGTGCCGATGAAGACGGAGGCCGAGGCCGAGGAGGCCACCATCCAGACCGCCGCCGACCGCCTCCAGGACGACTTCATGAAGCTCGACCCGCCGCTCGACTACCGGCCGAGCCCGGCCGCGGTGAAGGCCGACTTCCTCCGCCGCGACTCCCGCCTCGTCCGCCCGCCGACGGAGGGCGAAAAGACCGCCCTGGCCCGCGCCGGCTACGCCCCGGACCGCGTGTACGTCGAATACACGCTGGAGGCGACGGCCGAGCAGGTGCGCGAGATCCGCGGCCGCGAGCGCGTGGGGGGGAGTCTGAAGCTGTTCGGCCTGCTGGCCGCGGCCGCCGCGGTGGGGTTCGTGTTCCTCCGCGTCGATGCGTGGTCGCAGGGGTATCTGACGAGCTGGCTGGCGTTCATTGCCGCCGCCCTGGCCGGCGGGGCGGTCGCCGCGTACCTGTTCGCATGACACTACCCCAAAGCCCGGGGACGGCCGTACCCGCGCTTTCCGCCCGGGGGCACCCATGCCGCGGCGGCGCCTCCTCACCCTGCTCCCCGTGCTGGCCCTCCTCGCGGCCGGCGTCGCCGTCTCGTTCCTCGTCTACCCCGACGTGCTGTTCGCGCTCGCCGGCCGGTCCGACCCCGCCGCCGCGCTGGCGAACGACAACCCGCACCTCCGCCGCGCCGCCGCCCGCACCCTCGCCGAGCAGGGCGAGGCGCGGGCCGACGCGATCCCCACCCTGGAAGCGCTCCTCGACCACGAGAAGGACGGCGAAACGCGCTGGTTCGCCGTCTACGCGCTGACGCGGATGGGGCCGGCCGCCGCGCCCGCGCTCGACCGGCTGGCGTTCGGCACCCGCAACGACCCGGCCACGCGGCTGGCCGCGTCCTGCCGCCCGTTCCCAACCGCGGCGGCGGAGCTGGTGAAGCTGCTCGAACACCCGAACCCCACGGTCCGCGACGCCGCCCGCGCCCGCCTCCGCCCCGGCCAGCCGGCCGCGGCCGCCGCC
>DASPHQ010001054.1:0-4148 GCA_035629595.1 Urbifossiella sp.
GAGGTTCGCAAGAGCATGACCGATTTCGGGGCGACGGCACGGTCGTCGCTGTGGTGGGTGTCGGCGCAGATCGGCTGCCGGGTGCTGTTCGGGCTCGCCCTGTGGGCGGCGTGGGCGGTGCGCCTCTAAAAGCCCGGGGACGGCCGTCTCCGGGCTTCGATCAACATTGAAAGACCACTTGTGAGCCAACTCGCACCCTACGACGCCGACGCCGCCAACCGCGTGTGGCAGCACGGGATGCACGAGGAGCAACTGTTCCACAACCGGCTGAACTACTTCTCGTTCCTCGAAACCGGCCTGCTGACGCTCTGCGCCGTGCTCTACAACAAGGAGCCGGCGCTGGCCCTGTTCGTGCCGCTGGCCGTCGTCGGGCTCCTGTTCACGCTCCTGTGGCTCCTCATCCAGACGCGGCACTGGGCGTACTGCGAACACGTCCACCGCCGCACCCGCGACCTCGTCCCCGACTACCGCGACACGCTCGCTGGCTGGGCCGGCCCCGGCCGCCGCGACGGCTGGTCGATCTCCCGCCCGCTGGCGCTGGCCGTGCCGCTGCTGTTCGCCTTCACCTGGGTCGGCTTCCTGACGTGGCTGCTGCTGCGGACACAAGCCCCGGCCGCCGACACGAACATCACCCCCGAGCGCGCCGCGATCCTGGCGCTGACGCTCGTTCTCGGCTGGGTGGTGGTCCGCCTCCGCCGGGCTGAGCGGCGGTTGAAGGAAGTGCGGTCCGCGGTCAGTTCGTCGGCCGCTCCTCGAAGCGAAGGTGCTTGACCGACTCCCCCTTGTCGCGCAGCTCCACGAGCGCATCGATGCCGATGTCGAGGTGTGCCCGCACGAACTGCGCGGTCACGGCCGCGTCGCTGCGCGAGGTCTTCACGCCTTCCGGCGTCATCGGGTTGTCCGAGACGAGCAGCAGCGCCCCCTTCGGGATGTGGTTCGCGAACCCGACCACGAACACCGTCGCCGTCTCCATGTCGATCGCCGACGCGCGGATGTCGGTGAGGTATTGCTTGAACTTGCTGTCGTGCTCCCACACCCGGCGGTTCGTGGTGTAGACCGTACCGGTCCAGTAATCGAGGTCGCGCTTCACGATCGCCGCCGACACCGCGGCCTGGAGGCGGAACGACGGCAGGGCGGGAATCTCGGGCGGCATGTAGTCGTTGCTCGTTCCCTCGCCGCGGATCGCCGCGATGGGGAGGATGAACTCGCCGACCTTCGTCTTTTTCAGCCCGCCGCACTTCCCCAGCAGCAGCACCGCCCGCGGCTCCACGGCCGCGAGCAGGTCCATCACCGTCGCCGCCATCGCACTCCCCATCCCGAAGTTGACGATGGTGATGTTCTCGGCGGTGGCCGACTGCATCGGCCGGTCGCGGCCGACCACCTTCACGCCGAACCGTTCCGCGAACAGGTCGAGGTAGTTGGTGAAGTTCGTGAGGAGGACGTACTTGCCGAACTGGTCGAGCGGCCGGCCGGTGTAGCGCGGCAGCCAGTCCGCGACGATCTCGGCCTTCGTGTTCATTCCGCGGCTCCCGGGGGTGCTGGGGTATTCTGCTGCCCGCCCGCGGTGAGTACCAGCCCGCGTAACGACGCCGTAACGAACCGGCGAGAATCCCTGCCGCCGGCGACGGGTTCGGGGTATCATCGTCCGTATCACCCGCCCGTTCCTCCCCCGAGGGTCTACCATGCTGCTTCGGAAGCTGATCTGGAGCGTACCGTTGGCCTGCGCGATCGGGGTCGGTGCTCTCGCCGACCGGTGGCTCGCCAACACTGCGCTCGCGGACGCCAAGCAAGACCTGAAGCCCGCAGTGACCCTGCCGATCACCCGTGTGGTGATGTTCAACAGCGGCGTCGGCTACTTCTCGCGCTCCGGCGAGGTGGACGGCGACGCCCGCGTGGACCTCACCTTCCAGGAAGCGGACATCAACGACCTGATCAAGTCGATGGTCCTCGAGGACTTCGGCGGCGGCCGCGTCGCGGCGGTCAGCTACGACAGCCGCGAGCCGATCGCCCGCACCCTCGCCAGCTTCTCGATCAACCTCAACGGCGAGACCTCGTTCGCCAACATCCTCCAGCAGGCCCGCGGCGAGCGCGTCGAGGTCACGACCACCCCGACCGCCCAGAACCAGCCCGGCAAGCTGACCGGCTCCATCGTCGGCATCGAGACGCAGGCCGTGCCCGGTGGGCCGAACCAACCGGCGGTGCCGGTCGCGGTCTTGAACATGTGGTGCGCCGAGGGGCTGCGGGCGGTGAAGCTGACCGAGGTGCAGCAGCTGCGGTTCTTGAACCCGGTCATCGAGAGCGAGTTCCGCCGGGCGCTGGAGGTGCTGGCCCTCAACCACGACGCGGCGAAGAAGGCCGTGTCGCTCCACTTCGCCGGCGACGGCAAGCGCCGCGTGCAGGTCGGGTACGTCGTCGAGGCGCCGGTGTGGAAGACCTCGTACCGGCTCGTGCTCGACGCGGAGGGGAAGGGCGGGAAGCCGTACCTGCAGGGGTGGGCGGTCATCGAGAACCCGACCGACGAGGACTGGACCGGGGTGCGGATGGCGCTGATCTCGGGCCGCCCCATCTCGTTCAAGATGGACCTGTACAACCCGCTGTACGTGCCGCGCCCGACCGTGGAGCCGGAGCTGTTCGCGTCCCTCCGCCCGCCGACCTACGACGGCGGCTTCAAGGCGCGGTTCGGGAACGTGGACGGCCTCGCCCAGCTGGGCGACGCGGACCGGGCGGAGACGACGGCCGGCGCCGGCGCGCCGAAGGCGAAGGGCGGCCGGCCGGCGGCGGCGGGGCTCGGCGGCGGCGGGTTCGGCCCGGGCGGCGGCATGCCCGCCGGCGAGGCGAAGGACGCCCTCCGCCGCACGGTGGAAGCGAACGACGGCCGGGCCGCGGGCGCCCGCCAGCTCGAGCGCGAGCTCGCCGGCCAGCTCGGCCGCACCGCCGTCGGCAGCGCCGCCACCGGCGGCAAGCTCGGCGACTTCTTCCAGTACGCCATTGACCACCCCGTCTCGCTCGCCCGCCAGAAGTCGGCGCTGCTGCCGATCGTCGGCAAGGAGGTCGAGGGCACTCGCGTCAGCATCTACAACCCGGCGGTGCAGCCGAAGCACCCGCTCCTCGGGCTCCGCTTCAAGAACACGTCCGGCGTGCATCTCAGTCAGGGGCCGATCACCGTGTTCGAGGGGAGCACGTACGCCGGCGACACCCGCGTGCTCGATGTGCAGCCGGGCGAGGAGCGGCTCGTGTCCTACGCCATCGACCTCGGCACCGAGGTGGACCCGCAGAACGGGCCGGGCACGAGCCGCATCACGAACGTGAAGGCGGTGAAGGGGATCGTCACGACCACCACGAAGGTGCGGGAGGAGAAGAAGTACCGGATCGCCAACCGGAGCCAGACCGACCGGACGGTGGTGATCGAGCACCCGAACCGCACCAACCAGCAGGTGAAGCTGGTGGAGACGGCCGCGCCGGTCGAGGACACGGCGGGCGTGTACCGGTTCCAGGTCGCGGTGAAGGCCGCCGGGGAGACGACATTCCCGGTGACGGAGGAGCGCGACGTGAGCACGCAGGTCGCGCTGTCGAACAACCCGGACCAGCAGATCCGCTTCTTCCTGAGCCTGAACGAGGCGACGCCGGCGCTGAAGGTGAAGCTGGCCGAGGCGCTGAAGCTGAAGGGGGCGTGGGACGGCCAGCTCCGCGAGCTGACGCAGGTGAAGGCCGACCTGGCGCGCCTCGCCACCGACCAGGACCGCATCCGCAAGAACCTGGCGGCGACGCCGCGCGAGGCCGAGGTGTACCAGACGTACCTCGCCCGCCTGGCGACGCAGGAGCGCGAGATCGACGGGCTGACCGCCCGGGAGCGGACGCTGATGGCCGCGGAGTTCGCCGCCCGCCGGTCGTTCGAGGACTTCCTGGTGAACCTGACGGACTGAAAGTGTCGCAGCCGCTTGCGGCGTTGCAGGGCGCGCCCTGCAACGCCGCAAGCGGCTGACGGGGGGTCAGCCCCAGGTCACCAGGCCGGGCTCGAACGAGTGCGGCAGGTCGTCGTGCGTCGGCAGCACCCGCACGCTGAACCCGAACTGGCCGCTCTCCCCGCACGGCACCTTGCCGTAGTACTCCACCAGCCCCGCCCCGTGCCCGTTCCACGCGTGCCGGCC
>DASPHQ010001055.1:0-3521 GCA_035629595.1 Urbifossiella sp.
CTTCCTCAAGACGCTGGGCGTCGATGCCGTCCAGATCGCGTGCGGCGATCCGCACCACGCTTCCTGGGACGAAGGCGACGCCATGCCCGCCGCCGCCGTCGCCGCCGGCTTCCGCATGTCCGGCGCCATGCTCGGCTTCCCCGGTGAGGACTACACCACCCCCGCGACCATCGAGAAGACCGGCGGCTTCGGCGACCCCGCCACGCGGCCCGAACGCATCTCGCGACTCAAGTGGGCGCTGGCCCGGACGCGGGAGCTCGGCCTGACGGACCTGATGCTGCACGCCGGCTTCATTCCCGAGGTCGGCTCGGCGGACCGCAAGCCGTTCCTCGACACGCTCACGACGGTCGCGGAACTGGCCGGCGGCGCGGGTGTCACCGTGGCGTTCGAGACGGGGCAGGAGTCGGCGGCGTTGTTGCGGCGCACCCTGGACGACCTGAAGTGTCCGAACCTGAAGGTGAACTTCGACCCGGCGAACATGCTCTTGTACGACAAGGACGACCCGCTGGCGGTGCTCGGCCTGCTGGCGCCGGACATCCGCAGTGTTCACGTCAAGGATGCGAACCGGCCGCCGCGGCCGGGCGTGTGGGGCGACGAGGTGCCGTTGGGCACCGGGCAGACGAACACGGCCGCGTTCGTGAGGGCGCTGAAGCGAGTCGGCTACCGCGGCCCGCTCTGCATCGAACGTGAGGTCGGCACGCAGGGCGAGCGGTTCGCGGACATCGAACACGGCGTGCGGTTCCTGCGGGAGTGCCTGGCGAACGCGTGAGGTGGTCGAAAACGCGAGCGGGCGGATTGTCGGCGTGGGGTCGGGTGCTAAGATTGCGGTACGTCGCCGCGGGCTTCGGTTTGTGGCGAACGGAGAGGTGGCTGAGTGGTCGAAAGCACCGCTTTGCTAAAGCGGCGTGGGGGTAAAACCCCACCGCGGGTTCGAATCCCGCCCTCTCCGCTTAACTTGGAACGCCCGCCGCAAGTCGGTGGGCGTTCTGCATTTCGGGAGGCATGTTGGGGTGTTCGGCACCCATCAGACATTACTTAACACGTCAAGACATTCTCAGCAGATGCAGCAGCAGACCGGGGTGCCGCCCATCATCAGGCAGCAGGTGCAGCCGGCCTTCATGCACGCGGCCACGCAGTCGCAGCAGCCCTGGATCATGTCGCAGCACGCCTTGTCGCCGCTCGTGCAGGTGACCATGCAGCCGTCCTTCGTCATCTCCACCTTGCAGGCGCCCATCGTCATGTTGCAGCAGCACACGGTCATGCCGTTCATCATGCAGCACATACTGCACATGCCGCCGGCCATCATCGTGCACAGGTTCTGCATCATGGCGCAGGCCGCGGCGTCGTCGCAGACGCACGTCATCTTCATGCCGCCGGCGATCTTCTCGACCTTCATCGTGCAGCGCGGCACCATCACCATGTTCGGCGTGCCCGTCGCCGGCATCCCGGTCGGCATCCCGGTGGTCATGTTCGCCATCGCCGCCCGGTCCATCATCATCGCGGTCGCCATCGGTCGCTCCTTCAGTGGCTCGGGTTCCGAACGGAAGGGCCGCCGGTTCCCGAAAGGGGGTCAAAAACGCCGTCGAGAAGTTGATTTTCCCGCCGGCTGGGTGTAGACTAACCTTACAAACTCGATCAAGTTGGTCGAGTTAAAGCCGACTCGCCCCACGAACCAGGGCCAACGTCATGTTCCAGAACAGGTTGCGTCACCTGTTGCAGCCGGAACTCACCAACCGGTTCGCGGCGCCGTGTTCCGAGTCGTTCGTTCCCGTGGCAGTTCCCGCGGGCCAACTCGACTGGGTTCGTGAGGCGTACCGGCTCGCCGCCGAGCAGACCCAAGCCCAGCTCGCCCCGCCGCGGCACCTGCGGCCGACGCTGTTCTCGAACAACTGACGAAGCCCACCCGTCGCAACGGGTGGACTACTTGCCCACCTGTGATGGGGACAGGATAATCGTTCGCACCCGCCCTGCCTACCACCATTCCGGGCGGGGTTCCTACTGCGTCAGCATCAGATTGTTGATCGAACCGGTGGGCGAATTCAGCCCGCCGCGTCGCAACTCTGGAATGTGTAAGCCGTAACGACCAGACTGACGTGGTGGTGCCAGCCGGCCCACGTCCGCCCCTCGAAATGATCCAACCCCAGCGCGGCGCGGATGTCGTCGAACCGCGCCCGCGCCTCGGGCAGGTGGTCGCTCCCTTCCGCGAGCCCGAGCCGGCGCGACGGCAGCGCCTCGGCCAGTTCGCGGGCGTAGCCGTCCTCGGGCACCACGACGCCGGAGCCAGGGAGCCGCCCCTCGGCCCGCACCTCGTCGATCATCGCCAGCGCCAGTTCCGCCTTCGACGCCGGCTTGCGGGCGTCCTCGGGGACGGTCCGCTCGGCCAGCGCGGCGTTCTCGCGCAGCCAGTGCACCGGGAGGTACAGCCGGGCCGCGAGGGGGAAGTAGCCCGCTGGGCCATGCTGAGCCAGGACCACGCCGATCTGGCAGTTCACCTTCTGCGCCAGCGAGCGGGCGAATTGCCGCTGCACGCCGGCCGAGTGCCGCCCCTTCTTCGGGAACGCCGCGTCGTGAACGACCCACACCGCGCCGGGGTCGGCGATCGCCCCCGGCCGAATCCGCCGGCACGCGGAGAACAGGCGGGCCGCGTCCCACGGGCTGCGGGTGACGAAGTGCTGCAGCGCCTGCACCAGGTCGGCCTCGGCGGGGGCGAGCCCCGCGGCCGCGGCGGCGATCCCCTCGACGTTCCTGCGGCCGGGCGCGGTGAGCAGCCCGGCGAGGTAGGCGACGAAGCGGCGGAACTGGTCGTTGCGCGGGAACACGTCGCGGAAGCGCTCGGCGAACGCTTCCAGCCGCGCGAGGCGGTCGGCGTCAAGCGCGGCGGGCCGGTGCAGAGCAGCCACGGTCACGAGTCCCTCGGCATCGGCTGGCGCCGGATGCGGCCGTCGGGCGTCACGGCTCAGGATGTGGAATCGGTTCGAGCCGGGGGAGTCGGCTACCAACACGACCAAGTATATCGCAAAAGTCGTGAATGACCGCCAGCAGATTCCGCGACAGGGTCGTGAATTGCCGTTCGGGCGCCTACTGCGTCACCTCATCTGCGGCAGCTCGCAGATCCCAAAGTCCGGCACGATTGCGCGATAAGCCGTTTTTTGATAACCTTTTACGCCAGTCCGGTAGAGTGGTGTTTGTCGGCGACTTGACCCAGTAGGAGTGACAGCTCGGGATCGGGGCTAGGAATGCAGCGGATCATTCTCCATCATGTCGATCAAGATAGTGCAGTCGCGTCGCGGTCGCTGAATGGGTGGCCGCCCGACATGCGCTCGAACGAGGGATCGACCGATGAGTCGCAACCGATCGCACGGGTTCACGCTGATCGAACTGCTGGTGGTGATCGCCATCATCGCCATCCTGATCGGCCTGCTCCTGCCGGCCGTGCAGAAGGTCCGCGAGGCGGCGGCCCGCGCGAAGTGCCAGAACAACCTCAAGCAGATCGGCCTGGCCGCGCATAACTACCACGACGC
>DASPHQ010001056.1:0-4586 GCA_035629595.1 Urbifossiella sp.
CGCTGTTCGGCCAGGCGTGCTTCGGCCCCGGCGAGGCGAAGCGTACTTACGGCACCGGCGCCTTCCTCCTCCTCCACACCGGCGACACCCCGGTGGCGTCGAAACACCGCCTACTGACGACCGCGGCCGCGAGCACCGACGGCACGCCGAAGTACGCCCTGGAAGGGGCCGTGTTCGTGGCCGGCGCCGCGATCCAGTGGCTGCGCGACGGGTTGCGGCTGTTCCTCACCGCGGCCGAGTCGGAGGCACTGGCGGCGAAGTCGAACCCGGCCGAGCCGGTGCTGTTCGTGCCGGGCCTGGTCGGGCTCGGCGCCCCGCACTGGGTTCCCGAGGCCCGCGGCGTCATGTTCGGGCTCACCCGCGCCACCACGGCCGCCGACCTGGCGCGGGCGGCGCTGGAAGGCGTGGCGTTCCAGGTTGCCGACCTGATCGACGCCGCCGACAACGACCTGGGGGCGTCAGGCGGGGCGCCGCTGAAGGTGGACGGCGGCATGGCCCGCAACGACCGCTTCCTCCGCACGCAGGCCGACTTCCTCGGCCGGCCCGTCGTCCGCGCCGCGGAGGCGGAATCGACGGCGCTCGGGGCGGCGATGCTGGCCGCGGTCGGCGCCGGCCTGACGGACGAGTCGGCGCTGCGGGCGCGCTCGGCATCGGGTATGCAGTTCGATCCGGCGCTGCCGGCCGCGGACCGCGCGAGGCGCCGGGCGGCGTGGCAGAAGGCGGTTCGGGCGGTGGTGAGCTTTTACGCAGGGGGTGAGGTGTGATGGGTGCCCGGCTCGTTCTCTTGGTCGCCGCGCTGGGCGCCGCACTCGTACCCGCCGCCGCCCGGCCGCTGCGGCAGCCGCCGGAGATCGAGCGCTACCGCAACTACCTCCTCACCGACCCCGCCCCCGAGCCGAAGAACGGCGCCGTCCGCGTCACCTGGCTTGGGACCGCGACTCTGCTGTTCGACGACGGCGAGACCCAGCTCATGACCGACGGGTTCCTCACCCGCCCCGCGCTCCGCAAGGTGCTCGGCAAGATCGAGACGGAGCCGAAGGTCGTGGACGCGGCGCTGGAGAAGGCCGGCGTCACGAAGCTGGCCGCACTCTTCGTCGCCCACTCGCACTACGACCACGCCCTCGACTGCGCCTACGTGGCGCGCAAGACCGGCGCCGTCCTCCACGGCTCGTCGTCCACGATCAACGTCGGCCGCGGCGGCGACGTGCCGGACAAGCAGATGGTCGAGTTCGACCACGGCAAGGAGTACCGTTTCGGCCGCTTCACGGTCAACGTCCTGAACTCGCGGCACTCGCCGACCATTCGCTTCCTCAACGACGACCTGGGCCAAAAGATCGAGCGGCCGCTGAAGCAGCCGGCGGGCTTCAAGGACTACAAGGAGGGCGGGGCGTTCGACTTCCTGATCCGCCACGGCCCGAACTCGATCCTGGTGAACGCCGGCGGCAGCTACCTCGAAGGCGCCCGCGACGGCCTCAAGGTGGACGCGGTGTTCCTGACGACGGCCGTGCTGTCGGCGCAGCCGGGGGCGTTCCAGGCGGCGTTCTACAAGGAGACGATCGGGGCGGTGCGGCCGAAGCTCGTCGTGCCGATCCACTGGGACAACTTCATGAAGCCGCTGACCGAGCAGCTCGAACCACAGTTCGACCCGGCCGACGGCTGGGACCCGATGATCCGCCGCTGCCGCGCCGACGGCATCCGCTTCGGCATCCTCCAGGGCTATGGCCGCACCACGCTGTTCGGGCGGTGACGGGTCACAACGTTTTCAGGTACTCGATTACCGCCCGCCGCTCGGCATCGGTCAACTCGTCGCCGAACGTGTGACCAGAATTACTCCGGCCGCTGCGGGTCGTGTCGTACACCTTCCGCCGCTCGATCGCGGGCACGTCCGGCCCCGGCGGCGCGGCCAGCTCCGTCACATTCCAGCCGACGCGGTCGCGGTCGTAGTCCTCGGCCCCCGTGCGGTAGCTGCGCGTGAACAGTTTGGGCCGCGCCTTCGAGTTCAGCACACCCGCCAGCGTCGGCACCGAGCCGTTGTGGAAGTACGGCGCCGTCGCCCAGACGCCGTCGAGCGGCGGCGCCTGGTAGCCGGGCGTCCAGCTCAGCAGCTTGCCGTCCACGAACCACCCGCCCGGCTCCTTCCCGAACCACGACGCCGCGTACGCCGCGCCGTACGCCTCGCTCACCGAGCGGTGCCGCACCGGGTCGGTGCCGATCTCCGCCAGCGGCACGACGCGGTTCGGGTAGGTCCACGACGCGCCGTAGGTGCCGTGGCAGCGGGCGCAGTTCTCGGCGAACAGCACCCGCCCCGCGTCGGCCGTCGCGGCGTCGATCGGGAACGGGTACTTCGGCGGCCGGAGGCTCAGGAGGTAGGCCTGCACGTCGCGGAACGCCGGCTCGTGCTTCGTGAAGGCGTCCGGGCCGTTGAGCGGGTGCATCATGAACTGCATCAGCGACCGCACCGACCGGCTGTCGGTCGCGCCGGTGGCGTACATCGTTTTCTTCTTCCGCAGCAGCCACCACGCGGGCACGTCGGCGCAGGTGTCGTCGCGCAAACCCAGGTCGGTCCACGCCGCCTTCAGGGTCAGGTCGGGGTTGCGGTAGCCGAGGAGGTAGACGCCGAACCCGTCGGCCTCGTTCGTGCCGCGGACCTGCGAGAACGTGAACGGCAGCTTCTTGGCGAGGCCGTCGGCGCGGGCGAAGTCCTCGAACAGCGCCTGGATGTCGAGGCTCGCGTTCCCCAAACCGACGTAGCTGGTGCCCATCACCGAACTCGCGTGGCACAGCATGCAGTCGGCGCCGACGCCGGTGCCGATGAGGTGGCGGGCCTTCCGCAGCCCCATCGGCAGGCCGTCGTTCGGGTACGGCGCCGGGTGGAGGCCGTAGCGGTCGCGCAGCGCGGCGGCGTAGTCGGCCGGCTTCGCCGAGGCGTCCCACTGCTTCCAGGCGTTCTCGACGGCCCGCGGCGTCCAGAACGCGGGGATGAACGCCGTCGTCGTGAGCGCCTTGTGGCCGCGCTCGGCGGCGGTCGGCTCGGCGGCGACGGCCGGGGTCGCGGCGAGCAGCAGGGCGAGAGCGACGAGGCGGAGCATGAGCGCGGTCTCGGAACGGGCGTGTCCTAAAGTATAGACATGGCGAGCCGACCGCCGTCAGGCGCGGGTGAGGCCGCCGGTCGGGGTTGCGGCCCCCGCCGGCGGCGCAGTAGCATTCCCGACCCTCTGGGACGCGACATGAACTGTGTGGTCACCGGCGCGGCCGGGTTCATCGGCTCCCACCTGTGCGAGCGGCTGCTGGCCGACGGCCACACCGTCGCCGGCGTGGACTGCTTCACCGACTACTACCCGCGCGCGGTGAAGACCCGCAACCTGGCCGGGTTCCGCACCGACTCGCGGTTCACGTTCCACGAGATCGACCTGTCGGCCGGCGTCCCGCCCGAGGTGGTGAAGGGGGCCGACTGGGTGTTCCACCTGGCCGCGATGGCCGGCCTGACCCGCAGCTGGACCGACTTCGACCTGTACGCCCGCCACAACCTCACCGCCACGCACCGGCTGCTCGAAGCGCTGAAGGGCTCGCCCACGCTGAAGCGGCTGGTCTACGCCAGCACGTCGAGCGTGTACGGCCGCTACGCCAGCGGCGACGAGGCGCTGCCGACGCGGCCGGGTTCGCCCTACGGCATCACGAAGCTGGCCGCCGAGCAGCTGTGCCGCGTGTACCACGACGAGTACGCGCTGCCGGCGGTGGTGCTGCGCTACTTCAGCGTCTACGGCCCGCGGCAGCGCCCCGAGATGGGCTACCACCTGTTCATCAACGCCATCCTCCGCGGCACCCCGATCAAGCTGACCGGCGACGGCTTGCAGGTGCGCGGCAACACGTACATCGACGACTGCGTGGAAGCGACGGTGCGCGCGACCGGGGCGATGCCGGGCGAGGTGTTCAACCTCGGCGGCGGCGAGCTGGTGACGGTGCTGGAGGTGTTCCGCCGGCTGGAGCGGATCATCGGCAAGCCGGCGATCGTCGAGCGTGCCGCGAGCCGCCCCGGCGACCAGCTCGCCACCGGCGCCGACGTGACGAAGCTGTACCGCCACCTCGGCTGGAAGCCCACCACGCCGCTGGACGACGGCCTGGCCCGCCAGGTGGAGTGGCAGAAGACGCTGGGCTGAAAGCCCGGCTCGGGGCTTGAGCCCGGAGGGCGACGGCGTGTAGCCCGGGGTGCAACCCCGGGCGGCGTCGGCGGTGATCGAGTTACGTCGCTCCCACGGACTACGCCATCGCCCGCCCGGGGTTGCACCCCGGGCTACACGCCGCCGCCCTCCGGGCTAAAACCCGAGCCACCGTCCCGGATTTCGACCGAGCCACTCACCCGTATTCCCTTTCCACCCCGCACAACCCCTTGCGGCCGAACTCCTCGCGGCGACTTTCCCGGCCGCGGGTCGGAGAAGGACTGGCGGCGGGGCCGTGGGCGTGACGACAACGGCCGGTCGGACGTAATCCCGGGAGTTCAGCCTTGCAGCGCGTCGCCACGGTGCCGCCGGTCGCGGAGGACGCCGCCACCGGCCTCGTCGCCGAAGTCTTCGCCGACATCCGCCGCA
>DASPHQ010001057.1:0-2674 GCA_035629595.1 Urbifossiella sp.
CGAACTGTGGTATTCTTTCTTTCTCTGCGCCTTGGCGCCTTTGCGTGAGATCGGTTTTTGAGAACCACTATGCACCGCCGCGCCTTCCTGGGTACCGCCGGCGCCACCGTCGCGCTGCCGTTCCTCGAACAGCTCGCCCCCGCGGCGTCGGCCAAGCCGCCGACCCGGCTCGGCATCTGGACCGTCACCGGCGGCACCGTGCTGGAGTCGTGGAAGCCGAAGGAATCCGGCCGCCTGCCCGACAAGTTGCCGTCGATCCTCCGGCCGCTGGAGTTCGCCCGCGACGACCTGTTGGTGCTGTCCGGCCTCAGCCACCACGGCCGCAGCGAGGGCGGGCTGAACGCCCACGAACACTGCTCGTTGCTCCACCTCACCGGCGCCGAGGTCGTCCGCAAGGTGGACGGCAAGCTCGTCGCCGGGCCGTCGGTGGATCAGGTCGCGGCCCGCGCCGTCGGCAGCCAGACGTTCTTGCCGTCGATCGAGATCGGGCTGGCGGGGCACGAGAACAAGTACTCGTTCCGCGCCGCCGACGTGCCGGTGCCGTCCGAGGCCAACCCGCGACTCATCTTCGATCGCATGTTCCGCGGCCGCCGGCCGGTGGTGCCGAACTGGGCCACCCGCGCCGCATCCCCGCCGCCGGCCCCGACCGCGGCCGCCCCGGACACGCCCGACCGCAGCGTCCTCGACCTGGTGCGGGAGGAGGCCAACGACCTGCGCCGCGGGCTCGGCGCCGCCGACCAGCGCCGGCTCGACCAGTACCTCGACGCCGTCCGCGCCATCGAGCGCCGCATCGCCTTCGCCGAGGCGCGTCAACAGGTCGAAGCCCGCGACGCGCTCAACCCCGGCCCCTCGCGGCTGACCGTGCCGGGGAACCTTCCCGCGGCGAACGTGCCGATCTGGCAGATCACGAACCCCGTGTCGCGCGACCCGGAGCGGCACGAAGACTACATCCGCCTCATGGCCGCGCTGATGGTGCTGGCGTTCCAGACGGACACGACGCGTGTCTGCACCTTCGCCTGCGGCAGCGACGAGGCGCTGTTCCCAGGCGTGGTCACGGTCGGCTACGAGACGCACTGCCACACGCTCGAACACCAGGGGAACGCCGGTCGTGTCGAGGACGCCGACCCGATCGCGCGGGAGGCGCTGCGGCAGATCCACGCCTGGTACACGAAGCTGTTTGCCGAGACGGTGCGGGCGATGAAGGGGATCGACGAGGGCGGCAGCTCGCTGCTCGACAACACGCTGCTGTTGTACACGTCGTACATGGCCGACGGCGGGCACGGCACGCGCGACTACCCGGTGGTGATCGCCGGCAAGGGCGGCGGCACCGTGCGGCCGGGCCGGCACGTGGCCTACACGCCGCAGACGCCGGTGGCGAACCTGTACGTCGAGCTGCTGGACCGAATGGGGGCGAAGCCGACGCGCTTCGGCGAGAGCCACACCAGCCCGCACCGCCGCTACGACGGCAGACTACCCGACCTTCGGTAAGGATGAAGGAGGAAGGATGAAGGAGGATGACCGAGCAGGTCACCTTCATCCTCCTGTTTCCTCCTTCATCCTTCCTCCTTCAGCCTTTTGAAAATGCCGCGTCCCCTGTTCATCGCCGTCGGCCAGGACGGGCTGCGCCTCGCGTCCGCGGACGGCATCGCGTGGGGCGACCGCCAGACCGGCCGCGAGGGGGAGACCTACCGCGCCGCGGCCGCGGGGAACGGTCTCGTCGTCGCCGTCGGCAGTTACGGCGGCGACAACGTCCTCGCCGCGACGGCCGACGGACGCACCTGGCGGACCGGCAAGCACGAGGCGAAGTACGTGCAGTACCTCCGCGGGCTGGCGTTCGGAAACGGCACCTTTCTCGGCCTCGGCGGCGACCCCGGCTCGGTCGGCAGTTCCCGGCCGTTCGTGATGCTCTCGAAGGACGGCATCGCGTGGGACGGGCCGCACGACATCCCCGGCCGGCACATCCTCCGCCGCGCCGCGTGGGGCGGTGGTCGGTTCGTCGCCGTCGGCGACCGCGGCCGCCGGGCCACGTCGCCGGACGGCCGCGCATGGACCGACGCACCGGAGGCCCGCGCCCTCGACACACTCGTGGACGTGGCATTCGGGAACGGCGTGTTCGTCGGCGTCGGCCTGCATGGGCTGCGGATGACGACCAGCGACGGCGCCGCGTGGTCGGAACCGGTCCGCGGCGAGGAGGGGGAGCACCTCAACAGCGTCGTGTACGCCGGCGACAAGTTCGTGGCGATCGGCCCCGGGGTGACGTTCACGTCGCCGGACGGCCGCCGGTGGGAGCGGCACGCGGCGGAGGGCGGGCCGCAGGTGGCGGCATTCGGGAACGGCTTGTTCGTGGGGGCGAGCTGGCGCGGCCGGCTGTTCCGCTCCGACGACGGGATGAAGTGGCGCGAGACACACAAGTCCGACCAGCACGTCAGCGCGGTCGTATTCGGAACCGTCGGCTAACGCCCGCTCACACCGGCGCCGCTGCCGTCATCCGCATCGTCCCCGGGGTGCGCTCCTGGAGCCGCGCCACCGCCCCGCCGCCGATCCGCTTCAACTCGTGGAACGGCAGCGCGCAGAATTCTTCCACCAACTCCGGGTCGAGACCGCCGCCGACGGCGTCCTTCCGCAGGATCGACAGGCACACGTCCGTCGGCAGCGCCGCCCGGTACGGCCGGTC
>DASPHQ010001058.1:0-2204 GCA_035629595.1 Urbifossiella sp.
CGTGCGTCGCCCGGTCGGAGTAGCCCTGGTTGACGGTCGCCCACTCGTTGAAGCCGTTGGTCACGTAGCCGGCGGTCATGCCGCCGCGGCGCGTGACCGTGCCGGTCTCGTTGTGCGAGGTCCGGTCCCAGCCCCACGCCCGGTTCGGGTCCGTCCCCTGGGCGTCCCCGTAGGAGCGGTACGAACTCGTAATGTTCCAGAACGTGCCGTCCGCCGACCAGGTGGCGAAACTGGAGGCGGTCGCCGGGCCTTCCGACGTCGGCGCGTTGAGGGTGTCGGTCCGGCTGCTCGTGTACTTGCCAGACGCGCCGGCGTTCACGTCGTAGGTTCCGACCGGGATCGGCAAGTACCAGTTCGGCCGGTAGGTCTGCGTCTCGTCCTCCCACGTCCCGCCGTCGGTCGTCACGATCACCCGCGTCGCCGGGTTTGGGGTCGTGCGGGCTATCGCTGTGTTCGAGGTCCGGCTCGTGCCGGACCGGAACGAGTAGGCGTCGGTCCCGTTCACGTACCCGAGCGTGTAGGCGACGTAACTGTCCGACTCGGACCACTCGCTCCAGTCGGGGTTCTGCGTGGTGAGGGTCCAGAGGCCGTCGGCGCCGGGCGGGAGTGCGCCGCCGAGCACGGACGTCAACCCGCCCGCGTCGATGGACTGCCCCGCCGGCCCGTCGAGGTACAGGCCGGTCGAGGTGGTCGGGTCGAGTTGGCCGTTCACCCACGTCTCGGACCGGAAGGTGACGGAGCCGACCACGGCGGAGCGAACCTCCGCCCCGTTCGCGTCCAGGGTCGATCGCCAGCGGTTCGTGGCCTGAACGGTGAAGGTGTGGCGGTTCGCCCCGACGGTGAGCGACTGCACGTAGTCGCGGCGGATGACGGTGTCGGCGAGATACGCGGGCGGGGCGTCGTTGTACAACGGGTAGGCCGCGTCCGCCGGCCACAGGAAGGCGGGGAGTTCACGGGCCTCCAACGGCTCCAGCAGGAGGGAGAGCGGCCGGTGGCGTGACGGACGGGGACCACGTGGTGAGCGGATGAACAGTCGGGTGATGGTCTTCATCTGGAACCACTGGGCTTGTGGTGAATTGTGGTGTGTTGGATCGTTCGGACCCAATCCCACACCGAGTCTAACGGTTGTAACGGTCGCAGCAAGCGACGTTGGCGAGTTTTCCTCGCGGTTTTTCTTGACGAACGCGATGACCTGCGTCACTCAAGCCGCGTGACATGTTTCCGCGACCCGGTGGGGGGCGCGGCGGAAACATTAATCCGCGCCCGAATGACCACCGCGGCCGGTTCCGGTCGGGCGGCGGGGGCGTAAAACAAACGGCTGTCGTCTCCTCTGCCGATCGGGGTGTGCCGTGGGGCTCGTGGTTCAGAAATTCGGCGGGTCCAGCCTCAAGGACGCCGAGCGCGTCATGGAAGCCGCCCGCAAGGCCGTGCGCGCCAAACACGCCGGCAATCAGGTCATCGTCGTCGTGTCCGCACAGGGGAGCACCACCGACGACCTGATCGCCAAGGCCGCCGAGATCAGCGCCGCGCCCGACGCCCGCGAGATGGACGTGCTCCTGGCCACCGGCGAGCAGATCAGCATCGCCCTGACGGCAATGGCGATCCAGGAGCTGGGCGAGAAGGCGGTCAGCCTGACCGGACCGCAGATCGGCGTGGTGACCGACCGCACCCACCGCAAGGCCCGCATCCGCAGCATCGACACCCGCCGCCTCCGGGACGCCCTCGACGGCGGCAGTATTGTCGTCGTCGCCGGCTTCCAGGGGCACGACGAACTCGGCGACATCAGCACGCTCGGCCGCGGCGGCAGCGACACCACCGCCGTGGCGGTGGCCGCGGCGCTGAAGCTCGCCGGGGCGGAGGTGGAGTGCGAGATCTACACCGACGTGGACGGCGTGTACACGACCGACCCGCGGCTCGTGCCCGACGCCCGCAAGATGGACGCCATCAGCTACGACGAGATGCTGGAGATGGCGAGCATGGGCGCCGGCGTGATGCACTCCCGCAGCATCGAGTTCGCCAAGAAGTACGACGTGCCGCTGATGGTGCGGAACTCGCGGTCCGACGCCGTCGGGACGTGGATCGTGCCCGAGGCCGAGTGGATGACCGAGGTTCCGGTGTGCGGGGCGGCGCTGGCCTACGACGAGGCCCGGCTCGTCCTCGACGGCGTGCCGGACCGGCCCGGCGTCAGCCACGCGGTGTTCTCG
>DASPHQ010001059.1:0-3425 GCA_035629595.1 Urbifossiella sp.
GGCCGCGGTGTACGCCGACGCCGGCATCGCCGTGGACGTGCGCGAGACGCCGCAGAGCCGCCGGTTCGTGGACGGCCTGTGGACGCCGGCCGAGTACCGCGCCGCCCGCCGCACGGCCGACGCGGTGTTGCGCGAACACCGGCCCGAGGTGGTGATCGCCAACACGCTGACCACGTTCCCGATGGTGGAAGCCGCGGCCCGCGCTGGTATTCCCGCGGTGTGGGTCATCCACGAAAGCTACTCGCGCGAGCACCTGGAGCGGCTGTTCCCGCCATACGCGCGGAAGCGCGTCGAACTCGCGTTCGCGCTGGCGGCGCGGGTCGTTCCCGCGTCGCACGACACCGCCGCGCTGTTCGCGCACCTGAACACGCGGGGCAACGTCCGCGTCATCCACAACGGCCTCGACCCCGCCGCTTTCCCGTCAGCCGCAAAGCCGGGCAACGGCCTCGTCCGCTTCCTGGCGGTCGGCACCGTCTGTGAGCGGAAGGGGCAGCACACGCTGATCGAGGCCGCGGCCCGACTGGCGCGCGAGCGCACCGACTTCGCCTGCGACCTGGTCGGGATGCGCGGCGGCATCCCCTACGCCGACTACTGCCGCGAACTGGTCCGCCGCCGCGGCGTGCAGGGGGTCGTGAACCTCGTCCCCGAAACGGACCGCGTGACGGACTACCTCCGTGCCGCGGACGTGTTCGTCTGCACGTCGCACATGGAGACGTTCAGCCGGGCCGTGCTCGAAGCGGAAGCGTTCGGGCTGCCGATTGTTTCGACCCCGGTCCACGGAGTTCCCGAGCAGGTGTTCTGGGGCGGCAACGCACTCTGCTTCGACTTCGGCGACGCCGCGGGCCTCGCCGACCGCATGCGCGAGGTGTTGTCGAACCCGGGCCTCCGCGCGAAGATGGCGACCGAGTCGCGGGCGGCGTTCGACCTCCACCTGACGCAGTCCGAAATGCTCGACCGCTACGCCGCCGTGGTGCTGTCCGCCGCCCGGCAGGGGCCGCGGTCTCACACGCCACTCGCGGCGTTGCAAGCCCCCGCAGCCACCCGGCGTGCCGCCTGAGGAGCCGACGTGCCTGCGCGTGTCACCGCACTGTCACCGCTGTTCGCCCGACCGGCGCGATGGCTGCGCGCCGCCCGCCGGCGGCTCCGGCTGGCGCTCGCCGGTGAGTCGCGCGAGCACTTCTTCGACCTGACTGACACGGAATTGGTGACCCGCGCCCTGGCGGAAGGCGGTCACGCGCCGCCGACCGGCGGGGGCGACGCGGCCCTCGGCGAACTCCTGTACGAACTGCGCGACGACCTCCGCACCCACTTCCCGCTCGGGCTCACGCCCGCCCAGCGCGGGGCGTTCCTCCAGTGGTTCGCCCGGCACGGCTGGGACGGAATCCCCGCTCAACCGCTCGACTTGCTGGCGTACCTGTTCGAGCTCGACGCCACGCCGGACCGCGGGCTCGTCGCCACCTACCTCGTTCAGCCGGTGTGGCAGGCCGCGCGGCCGGACGCGCTCACGCCCGAGGGGTGGGAGCCTTTCACGCGCTGGATCACGGCGAAGTACGGGGTGCGGAGCGGTTGGCTTCGTCGCGCCGGGTTGCCGCGCGACCTGCCGCCGGCGCGCGGCGGCGGCGTGAACCTCCTCGGCTTCTTCCGCTACGTCTCCGGGCTCCAGCAGGCGGGGCTCGGCGTCGCCGACGCGTTCGCGGCCGTCGGCGTACCGCTCGAACTGCGCGACATCCCGACCCGCAACAACCGCGACGGCCGCCGCCGCGACGGATTCCTCGCCCTCGAACCGCACCCGGTCACGGTGCTGAACGCCGGCCTCGACATGCCCGTGCCCGAGGCGTACCGCGTGGCCGGCCTCCACCCCCGGCCCGGCGTGAAGCGCGTCGCTGTGTGGTACTGGGAGCTCGAGGACGTACCCGCCGCGTGGCACGACCGCGGCCGCGACGTGGACGAGGTGTGGGCGCCGACGCGGTTCATCGCCGAAGCCCTCCGCGTCCTCGGCAAGCCGGTCTACCCGATGCTCCCGGCCGTGCGACTGCCGGCGTTCGCGCCGCGCCCGAAGGCGTACTTCGGGCTGTCGCCGGACCGGTTCACGTTCCTGTTCGTGTTCGACATGAACAGCCGGCTACCGCGGAAGAACCCGGTCGCGCTCATCCGCGCCTTTCGACAGGCGTTCCGACCCGACGAGCCGGTCGAGCTGGCGATCAAGGTGAGCCCGCAGGGCGAGTTCTACCCCGAGTGGTGGCGCGAGCTGCGGTCCGCGGCGCGCGACGCCGGCGTGCGGCTCATCGACAAGAACCTGTCACGCGACGAACTGCTGGCGCTGATGAACGCCGCGGACGCATACGCTTCGCTCCACCGTTCCGAGGGCTTCGGCCTGACGATGGCCGAGGCGATGCTGCTCAGCAAGCCGACGATCGCCACCAGCTATTCCGGCAACCTCGACTTCATGACGCCCGACAACAGCTACCTCGTGGACTACACCCGGGCCGTGATCGAGGACGACACGCCGCCGTACCCCAAGGGCTGCGTCTGGGCCGAGCCGTCGGTGGCGCACGCGGCCGAGTTGCTGCGCCGGGTCTACGACCGGCCCGACGAGGCGCGTGCGAAGGGCGAACGCGCCCGTGCCGAGCTGTTGGAACTGCTGTCGCCCGCGGCCGCCGGCGCCCGCATGAAGGCGCGACTCGACGCCATCCGGGGGGCCGCGTGACGCCGCTGCTGATCCGCCTTCGGCTACCTCGAACGTCATCTGCGCGGGTCGGACGACTCGTACTCGATGTCGTGGTGGTCTACGCTCTGTTCTGGGCGGCGCACGCCGTCTACCGCGGCTCGACCGGCGTGCCGCAGGTTTGTGACTCGGCGTACTCGATGGCCGTGGCCGAGACGCTGGCGAAGTCCGGTTCCCCCGACCTGACCGCAACTGTTCCCACCGACGCAGCCGCCCGCCGGGCGTTACCGGGATGGCAGGCGGTCGGCGACCTGCCGTACCACGTGGTGCCGCACCCGGCCGGTTCCGATCGCCTGGTTTATGGCTACCCCTACGGCTCGGTCGTGCTGTCGATCCCGTGGGTGAAGCACTACTCCGCCCGTGGCCTGTCCGCCCTCGACGCCGACGGGCACCTCAGCTACTCGGCCGAGTGCGAGATTCAGACGCGCGTCGCGGCCCGGGTCGCGGCGCTGCTCGTCGTGCTGCTGTACCTCGTCGGCCGGGCCGTGCTGCCGGTGTGGGCGGCGGCACTGGTCGCCGTCGGGTTCGCGTTCGGGTCGCCGCTGTGGAGCACGCTGGCCCGGTCGCTCTGGTCGCACACCTGGGCCGCGGTGTGGCTCACCGGCGCGATCGGCCTGCTGTTCGCGGCCCGGCGCGTCACGAAGCCCGCGTGGCGCTCCGACCTCCTCCTCGGCGTCGGCGTGGGGACGTGCCTGTTCTG
>DASPHQ010001060.1:0-2009 GCA_035629595.1 Urbifossiella sp.
CAAAGTCGTCACGCGGGTCGCCGGACGGGTGCGGGATGCGGACCGTCGCGGAGTGCTCGACTGTCGCGGAGAGGCCGCCACCCGCAGGCAGATTGGCGAGGGTGAAGCCCTTCGACGCGAGGCCCAGACCGGGTACGACCGAGGGATCGATGCACGAAACCTCTGCGCCGGTGTCGATTAGGGCGATAATCGCTTTCGGCTGAGGGATGGGGCTGTTCGCCTTTCGGAGCCGGGTACGCTCCCCCTTCCCGACGCCGATCAGAACGCTTACGACTGCCCCGTCCTGTGGCGTCCATCCACCCGTCAGTTGTGGCATGAGGTAGTCTCTGCCGGAATCGGGCCGAATGCCTCAGCGAGGAAGGCGAGTTGTCGAGCATCGATCCGCTGAATGATGAACGTCTCGGGCTCGAGCAGGCGGCACGCAAACTGGTTCGCGTCGCGGAACGTGTCCCATGTGTCGTGGAGCTCGCCAGCCGTCACGATCACGAATGTGCCTGCCGTGCGGTCCGCGAGCAATTCCGGGAGCGCGTGGTAGTACGTCCGCAACGGCTCTTCCATCCACGGGTAACGGGCGAGGATTTCGGTGACGGTCATGGCTGATCCCCTCCAGGTTCCTGCATCCTACCCGCCGGGTCGGCCGCGCACCAGCCGCGCGAGCGTGCGGTACGCCCGCCACAGCCCCACCACCGACCCCACGGCGCCGGCCGCGCACCACAGCGCCACCGTCGCGTCCCCGGCCCCGGCCGCCTGGGCCGCCTTCGCCCCCAGAACGGCCGCGAAGCCGAGCCCCATCGGCGTCAGGAAGCCGACCAGGAACGCCCCCACCAGCCACGACGGCAGCACCGTCCGCCGGTTCGCCGACGGCGCGCCGCGCCACAATCGCCGTGCCAGCCACGCCAGGGCGAACCCGACCACGCCGTGACCCGCGCCGATCCCCAGCAGCAGCCACGCCAGCGGCCACTCGTTCCGCCACGCGAAGTGCGCCGCGGCAACCGGCGTGGTCAGGCCGGCGAGTAGGAAGTACGCCGCGAACGGGGCGAGGAGGACCGCGCCGACCAGGCGCGGCCCGCGGCCCACGTCGGCGAAATAGTCGGTGCCGCGGGCGAGCTGCAGAAGGGGCTTCGGGTCGTCGGGGTCGGGCCGGTCGAATGGGGCGGGGTTGAGTTCCACGGCGGTCCCCCGAGAGGTCAGGCCGCCCGGCGGAGGGGCGCCGGTGCCGGCTCGGCGGTCGCGACGGCGGCCCGCCCGCGGCCGAGTACGCCGAGCCCGAACGCCCAGAGCCCGACGGTTGCCGCCGTCCCGAGGCCGACGTCCCGCATCGTCGAGAACGGCGGGCCGGTGAACAGCGGGAATGACGTGGCCGCGGACCAGACCGCGAGCGCCGCGACCGTCCGGGTGTCGGCGAACACCGCACCCGGCCGGGCCGCCACCGATTTCAACCACAGCGCCGACGCGAGCGGGGTCAGGAAGGCGTAGTAGTGCATGTGCGAGACGGGGGTAACGACCATCATCAGGGCGAAGAGGCACCCGAGTAACACGAGTTGGTCGGCCGGGTCCGGGGTGAGCCGGCGCCGGGCAACGACGAGGGTGACCAGGGTGAGCACGCCGCTGAGACCCCAGTGGGTGAGCCGGGTGCCGGCCGAGGCGTGGGGGGGGCGGTTCTCGCGCGGCAGGTCGAAATGCCGGATGTGGTGCAGCGCCGACTGGAACGACTGGCTGTCGGTCGCGTTCGTCTCCGTCAGCTCCTGCCCGAACCGCTCCTCACCGCCCGCGCCCGTGGTCCCCGCGAGTAGGACGTTGTTCACGAAGAACGTGTGCTGCTCGACCGTCTTGTCCACGCCCCACATGCAGACCGGGATGACGCCCAGCCCGACGACCCCCGCCAGCCCCACCCCGGCCGCGCCCCGCCAGTCCCGCCGGGCGACGACGAACAGCACCAGGAACGCCGGGATCGCCTTGGCCACGGCCGCGGCCCCGAGCCACGCCCCGGACGCGACCCGCCGGCCCCG
>DASPHQ010001061.1:0-12153 GCA_035629595.1 Urbifossiella sp.
CCCCGAGCTTCATCGCGCTCGACAAGAACACCGGCAAGCTGGTCTGGGCCAAGAACTACCCGGGCCGGGACATCATGCACGGCCAGTGGTCCAACCCCACCTACGCCGACATCGACGGCGTCCGGCAGGTGATCTTCCCCGGCGGCGACGGCTGGCTGTACGGCCTGGTGCCGGAGACCGGCGAGGTCATCTGGAAGTTCGACTGCAACCCGAAGGACGGGGTGTACGAGCTCGGCGGCGTCGGCACCCGCAACGACTTCATCGCCACCCCGGTGGTGCACGACGAGAAGGTGTACATCGCTGTCGGCCAGGACCCCGAGCACACCGACGGCATCGGCCGTCTGTGGTGCATCGGCCCGAAGGGGAAGACCGGCGACATCTCGGACGAGCTGCTGGCCGGGAAGAAGAAGGACGACGCCGGCCGCGACGTGGGCATCGGCAAGTCGAACCCGAACACCGGCAAGGTGTGGTCCTACGGCGGCGAGGACAAGACGCCGTTCTCGGTCCGCGACTTCAAGTTCGGCCGGACGATGAGCACCGCCTGCATCGTGGACGACGTGCTGTACCTCGGCGAGCTGCCCGGCTACCTGCACGTGCTCGACGCCAAGACGGGCCAGCACAAGTGGCAGTACGACACCAAGACCGCGATGTGGGGCTCGGCCTACTACGTGGACGGCAAGGTGATGATCGGCAACACCAACGGCGTCCTGTACGTGTGGAAGCACGACAAGAACCCGCCGGTGATCGAGGAGCAGGTGGCGGACGCCAAGGACCAGAAGGAGGCGCGGGCGTCGCGGCTGCGGCAGCGGGCCGAGATCGAGAAGCGGTTCCTCCTCGCCACCATCGAGTTCGACGCCGCCATCTGCAGCACGCCGGTCGTCGCGAACGGCGTGCTGTACGTGATGACCGAGAAGTCGCTCTACGCCATCCGCGCCGGGCGGAAGGACTAGCGGCCGCGAAAGCCCGGGGACGGCCGTCCCCGGGCTTTCGTTCGTTCCCCGCACTTACAATACACTCGCCCCTGCCCCGCAGCCCCTTTGGAGCGGCCGTGAAAGACACCCCCGGCAAGCCGGCCCCGGTCACCGGTAGCACCCTCGACGAGCGCGTCAAGAACGCCCGCGCCGCCCTCGACGCCAACATCCGCGAGGTCGTGCGCTGGCACTTCAGCCCGGACACCGGCACGCCGTTCTGGCTGGACAAGGCCAAGACGTTCGACTTCAACCCGCTCACCGACGTGAACGGCTGGGACGACATCAAGAAGTTCCCGTTCTTCGAGGACGACTGGCTCCGCGGCGGCCCGGTGCGGCGGTGGGTGCCGAAGGGGCTCGCCGACCGCGGCGTCTACGTCTTCGAGACCGGCGGCACCACCGGCTTGCCGAAGAGCCGCATCGTCATCGACGACTTCAAGATCGACTACGAGATGATGTCGGACACGCTGCCGGACAAGTCTTTTCCGCGCGGGTCGAACTGGCTGATGCTCGGGCCGAGCGGCCCGCGGCGGCTGCGGCTGGCGATCGAGCACCTGGCGCAGTACCGTGGCGGCATCTGCTTCGCCATCGACCTCGACCCGCGCTACGTCGTGAAGTGCATCAAGGAGCGGAAGATCGCCGAGGCGAACGCCTACAAGCAGCACTGCATCGACCAGGCGATCACCGTGCTGGCCGGCGGGCACGACATCAAGTGCATGTTCACGACGCCGAAGCTGCTGGCGGCGCTCGACGAGTCGCTCCGGGCCGGGAAGTTGGAGGACAAGTACCGCGAGCTGAAGAAGCCGGTGCCGGCCGGCGGGCTGCGGAGCATCAAGGCCGCGGGGATCACCGGCATCTTCTCCGGCGGCACCGAGTTCACCCCGCAGTTCACGCGGGAGGCGTACGAGGAGATGCTGGACAACGGCGACGTGTACATGACGCCGACGTACGGCAACACGCTGATGGGGCTGGCGTGCTCGAAGCCGATCGGGCCGGAGGACGGGTTCAAGATCAGTTACTACGCCCCGCAGCCGCGGGCGGTGATCGAGGTGGTGGACCCGAAGGACTACAACCAGGTCGTCCCCTACGGCGGCACGGGGCGGGTGCTGCTGAGCACGTTCACGAAGGAGTTCTTCGTGCCGCGGTTCCCGGAGCGGGACGAGGGCGAGCGGGAGCCGCCGTTCGAGAAGTACCCGTGGGACGGGGTGAGTGGCGTCCGCCCGTTCAGCGAGCTGGCCGGCTCCACCGTGGTCGGCGTGTACTGAGGGCCGCGCGATGCCGTCACCGTTCCCGGGGATGGACCCGTGGCTCGAAGGGTCGCTGTGGCCCGACGTTCACGGGTCGCTGATCTTCACCATCCGCGAGGCGATCGCGGCCCGGTTGCCCGCCGGTTACTTCGCCAACGTCGATCAGTACGTCTGGCTCAGCGACGGCGAAGGCGAACCCGTGCGCCGGGGCCAGCCGGATACGTTCGTGAGCGGCGACGGTGGCCCGATCCCGGGCGTGAACCTGACGGCCGCGGCCCCGACGCTTCACGTCCGGCTCCCCACGCCGAAGCGGGTCCGCAAGAAGCGGTACATCCGGCTGCTGGACACGGAGGACCGCTCCGTCGTCACCGTTATCGAACTGCTGAGCCCGTCGGACAAGCTTCCGAAGAAGGACCGCGCGCGGTACCTGGCGAAGCGGGAGGAGTACCTCGCGGCCGGCGTGAACCTCGTGGAAATCGACCTGTTGCGGCGCGGCCTCCGGGTGCCGATGGGAAAACCCGAGGCGCCCGCCGCGGACTACTTCGTGCTGGTCAGCCGGGCGGCAGAGTACCCCGACGCGGACGTGTGGGCATTCGACATCCGTGACGCCATTCCCCGGTTCCCAGTCCCGCTCAAGTCGGAGCACGGCGGGCTGACGCTGGACCTCCGGTCGTGTCTCGACCGGGCCTACGACGCGGCGCACTACGAGCGGCTGATCGACTACTCCAAGCCCGCCGCCCCCGTCCTCCGCAAACCGGACGCGGTCTGGGCGGTCGAACTTCTCAAGACCTACGACCAGGCGAAAGCGACTCAGGAATCGACCCCATGATTCACATCCCCGCGCTGCGGTTCGGCAAGCCGTACACCAGCCTCGAAAAGGCGACGCTCGTCCACCACGTCACCGGCGAGCCGGTCGCGGAGGTGTCGCAGGTCACCGGCAGCATGATCGCCCGCGACCTCGGCGGCGTCGCCCGCGCCCACAAGGAGCTGGCCGCCATCCCCGTCCGCGACCTCCTCGCCATGTACGACAAGGCCGCCGACTACTTCCTCAACGCCGCCCTCCCCTGCGGAGACGCCGAACTTACGTTCGACCAGTACGTCCGCAACCTGTCCAGCACCACCGGCAGCCCCGTCGTCTTCTGCGACCGCAACGCCCGCAAGGTGCATTACGTCCTGTCACACATCGAAGAAGTGATCGGCGGCCTGACGCGCGGGCTGCCCCTCGACGCGCTCGACGCCGGGTACACCACCCGCGGCGGGCGGATGCAGGCGTTCTACCCCACCACCGACGTGTTCGGGGCCGTGCTGCCGTCGAACTCGCCCGGCGTCCACTCGCTGTGGGTGCCGACCATCGCGTTCAAGATTCCGCTGCTGCTGAAGCCCGGCCGCGAGGAGCCGTGGACGCCGTTCCGCGTGCTGCAAGCCTTCCTCAAGGCGGGCGTGCCGGCGTCGGCGCTCGCGTTCCTGCCGACCGACCACGCCGGCGCCGCCGACATCCTCCGCCTGTGCGGCCGCAGCATGGCCTTCGGCGACGACCGCACGATGGCCCCGTACAAGAACGACCACCGCGTCGAGATTCACGGCACCGGGTACAGCAAGTTCCTGTTCGGCGAGGACCAGGCCGACGGGTGGGAGAAGCACCTCGACGTGCTGGTCGAGGGCGTCGCCGCGAACGGCGGCCGGGCGTGCGTCAACGCCTCGGCGGTGTGGACGCCGCGGAACGCCGACGCCATCGCCGAGGGGCTGGCGAAGCGGCTCGCCGGCGCGAAGGCCCGGCCGTGGGACGACCCGGCGTGCGAGGTCAGCGCGTTCGCCAACCCGTCAGTCGCGGAAGCCATCAACAGCATGATCGACGAGGGGCTGAAGGAGCCCGGCGCCGTGGACGTGACGGAGAAGCTCCGCGGCACCCCGCGGCTGGTGAAGGAGGGGCGCGTCGCGTGGCTCCTTCCGACGATCATCCGCTGCGACTCGCCGGACCACCCGCTGGCGAACAAGGAGTTCCTGTTCCCCTACGCGGCGGTGATAGAATGGCCCCAGGAGGACGTGCTGAAGCGGATCGGCTACACACTGGCCGCCACCGTCCTCTCCGACGACCCGGCCTTCATCGCGGACGCCCTGGCCTGCCCGACGATCGAGCGGCTGAACATCGGGCCGCTGCCGACCAACCGCCTGACGTGGGACCAGCCGCATGAAGGGAACCTGTTTACCCACCTCTACAAGCAGCGGGCGCTCCAGCACGCCCGCACCCCCGCCGGGGTTTGACTTCCAGCCGCTCGGCCGCGTCGTGTTCGGGCCGGGCAGCCTCGCCCGGCTCGGCGAGGTCGCCCGCGAACTCGGCGGCACCCGCGTCCTCCTGGTGACGGACCCCGGCCTCGAAGCCGCCGGCCACCCGCAGCGCGCCGTCGCCGCCGTGAAGGAGGCGGGGCTAGAGGCGTTCGTCTTCGACGGGGTGAAGGAGAACCCGACCGAGCGCGAGGTCGCGGCCGGGGTGGTGTTCGCCCGCACGCACAAGATCGACCTGATCGCGGCCGTCGGCGGCGGCAGCTCGATGGACTGCGCCAAGGGGGTGAACTTCCTCCTGACCAACGGCGGCCGCATGGCCGACTACAAGGGGCACGGCAAGGCGGCGAAGCCGATGCTGCCGTCGGTCGGCGTGCCGACCACCGCCGGCACCGGCAGCGAGGCCCAGAGCTACGCCCTCATCACCGACGAAAAGACGCACCTGAAGATGGCCTGCGGCGACAAGAAGGCCGCCTTCCGCGTCTCCATCCTCGACCCCGAAGTCACCCTCTCGCAGCCGAAGACGGTGACCGCCGTCACCGGCATCGACGCCGTCGCCCACGCGGTCGAGTCGTTCGTCTGCACGAAGCGGAACCCGCTGTCGCAGACGTACTCGCGGGCCGCGTTCGGGCAGTTGGAGCCGCACTTCGAGCGGGTGATGAGCCACCCGGCGGACCTGGCGGCGCGGTCGGCGATGCTGCTCGGGGCACACTTCGCCGGGATGGCGATCGAGGCGGCGATGCTCGGCGTGTGCCACTCGTGCGCCAACCCGCTGACCGCCCACTACGGCGTCACCCACGGCGTCGCCATCGGCGTGATGCTGCCGCACGTCGTCCGGTTCAACGCGGTCGTGGCCGGCGACCTGTACGCCGAGCTGGCGGGTTCGGCGGACGCCCTCGCCGCGCGCGTGACGGCGATGCTGAGCGCCGCCGGCCTACCTCTGACGCTGAAGGAGTGCGGCGTGTCGGAGTCGATCTTGCCGCTGCTGGCCGAAGAGGCGAACCAGCAGTGGACGGCGCGGTTCAACCCGCGCGAGGTGGCCGAGGCCGACATCCTGGGGCTGTACCGCGCCGCGTGGTGAAACAAGAAACCTCACGCAGAGGCGCAGAGCCGCCGAGTAAGAGCGGGCGGTCGCGACGGTATCCTCTCGGGTTTTCTCCGCGGCTCTGCGCCTCTGCGTGAGATTCTTCTTCCGGGAGCCTCCCCATGCGTCGCTGCCTCGTGGCCCTGCCCGCCGTGCTCCTCCTCGCCGCCGGCGCCTCCGCCGACTGGCCGCTGTTCCGCGGCGACGCGCTCATGTCGGGCGTCGGCACCGCCAAGCTCCCCGACCAACTCGCCGAGCGGTGGACGTTCAAGAC
Source organism: Urbifossiella sp. (assembly GCA_035629595.1). Taxonomy (GTDB): domain Bacteria; phylum Planctomycetota; class Planctomycetia; order Gemmatales; family Gemmataceae; genus Urbifossiella. The sequence goes on from DASPHQ010001061.1 coordinate 5,854, forward strand.
CGGCGACTCGATCGAGGGCGCACCCGCGGTCGCCGGCGGCGTCGTGTACGTCGGCTCGTTCGACAAGCACCTCTACGCCCTCGACCTCGCCACCGGCAAGCAGAAGTGGAAGGTCAAGCTCGGCCACCTGAAGGCGTCGCCGGGCGTGAAGGACGGCAAGGTCTACGTCGGCAACCTGGACGGGAAGTTCTTCTGCCTGTCGGCCGCGGACGGCAAGCAACTGTGGGTGTTCGAGACGGAAGGCGAGATCACGTCGGGCTGCAACTTCCACGGCACCAACATCCTGATCGGCTCCCACGACTCGACGCTCTACTGCCTGTCGCCGGACGGGAAGAAGCTGTGGGACGTGCGGACCGACGGCCCGGTCAACGGCTCGCCGGTGGTGATCGGCGATACTACTTTCGTGGCCGGGTGCGACAGCAAGTTCCACGTCCTGAACGCGAAGACGGGCGAGGAGATTGGCGCGATCGAGCTCGACGGGCAGGCGGCCGCGACGGCGGCGGTGGCGGGCGACACGGCGTACGTCGGCACGATGGCGAACCAGGTGGTGGCGGTGGACTGGAAGCAGAAGAAGAAGCTATGGGCGTTCGAGGCCCCGGAGCGGCAGCAGCCGTTCTACGCCTCCGCGGCGGTGACGAAGGACCTCGTCGTGGCCGGGAGCCGCGACGCGAAGGTGTACGGCCTCGACCGGACGACGGGCAAGCAGGTGTGGAGCTTCAAGACCGACGGCGTGGTAGACGCGTCGCCGGTGGTGGTGGGGGAGCGGGTGTACGTCGGCAGCCTGTCGCGGGACGGACTGTTCTACGTCCTCGACCTGAAGACCGGGCGGAAGGTGCAGGAGGTGGAGGTGGACGGGCCGGTGTCGGGGTCGGTGGCCGTCGGCCCCGACTGCGTGCTGGTGGGGACGGACCGCGGCACGGTATACTGCCTGGGCGCGAAGTGAGGGACCAGCCATGTCGATCGCGGACACCCCGGCGGCGGCCCTGCCGACGCACCTGGACCTCCCCTGCACGGACGGGAAGCCCGTAGAGAACTTTTACCAGCCGCCGCAGGCCGCGCTCCTCACCGCCGTGCTCACCCCGTGGCTGGAACGGCGCCACCCGGACGGCAAGTACCTGATCGGCTCCGACAACGGCGTCTACTGAGAGATCACGGACCCGCCGCTGGACGGGTGCCGGCGCCCGACTGGTTCTACGTGCCGGGCGTGCCGAAGCTCCTCGACGGACAGTTGCGGCGGTCCTACGTCCTGTGGCAGGAGCACGTTCCGCCGAAGGTGGTGGTCGAGTTCGTCTCGGGGACCGGGGCAGAGGAGCACGACCGGACGCCGCAGACGGGGAAGTGGTGGGTGTACGAGCAGGCGGTGAAGGCCGAGTACTACGTCATCCGCGACCCGTACCAGGACGGGTTGGAGGTGTACCGGCGGACGAAGGGGCGGTGCCGGCGACGGCCGCGGGCCGCTTCCCGGTCGAGGCGCTGGGCGTCGAACTCGGCCGGTGGGAGGGCAACTACCTCGGGAACCAGGCCGTCTGGATCCGGGCGTGGGAGCCGGGCGGCGCCATGCTCCCCCTGCCGGAAGAACGGGCCGACGCCCAGCAGGCCCGGGCCGACGCGCTCGCTGCCCGGCTCCGCGCCCTCGGCGTCGATCCGGACGCGCCCTGAGCCCGCGGGTCAGTCCTGCGGGTAGAGGGCCGTCGAGAGGTAGCGCTCGCCGAGGTCCGGCAGCACCACCACGATCAGCTTGCCGGCGTTCTCCGGCCGCTTCGCCACCTTCACCGCCGCGGCCGCGGCCGCCCCGCACGAGATGCCGCACAGCATCCCCTCCTCCTTCGCCAGCCGGCGGGCCATCTCGAACGCCTCGTCGTCGGTCACCTGGAACACCTCGTCGATGACGGCGGTGTTCAGCACCCCGGGGATGAACCCGGCGCCGATCCCCTGAATCTTGTGCGGCCCCGGCTTCACCTGGTCCTTCGGCACGCCCTGCACGATGTGCTGCGTCAGCACCGGGCTCGCCGTCGGCTCCACGGCGATGCACTTCACCCCCGGCTTGCGGGCCTTCAGCACCTCGCCGCAGCCGGTGATCGTGCCGCCGGTGCCGACGCCGCTGACCAGGATGTCGATGTTGCCGCCGGTCGCCCGCCAGATTTCCTCGGCGGTCGTGCGGCGGTGGACCTCGGGGTTGGCGGGGTTCTCGAACTGCTGCGGGATGAACGCCTTCGGCTCGCCGCCGAACTCCTGGAACAGCTCCTTGGCGCGACCCACGGCCCCACGCATGCCGGTCTCACGCGGGGTCAGGTACAGCTTGGCCCCGAACGCCTTGAGGAGCCGCTGCCGTTCGAGAGACATGCTCTCGGGCATGGTGACGGCGAGCTGGTAGCCGCGGGCGGCGCAGACGAACGCCAGGCCGATGCCGGTGTTGCCGCTGGTCGGCTCGATGATAAGCGTGTCCTTGGTGATCTTGCCGGCCTTCTCGGCGGCGTCGATCATGGCGACGCCGATGCGGTCCTTGACCGACCACAGCGGGTTGAAGTTCTCGAGCTTGCCGACGACGGTGGCCTTGGCGTCGCCGACGACGCGGCGGAGCTTGACGAGGGGCGTGGCCCCGACGGTCTGGGTGATGTCGTCGTAGACGTGTCCGCGGAACGTGGGGTCGGCGGCCATCGGCGGTCCTTCGGGAGGGGGAATCGGCTTCTCCGTAGACGGCTTTCTACCCCCGCGGCCGCGGCCGGACAAGGACGACTCAGGCCGGCGGCCGGTCGAACATGGCCCGGATCGGCTCCGGGGTGACGGCCCAGGTCGCGGCGTAGGTCGGCTCCAGCGGGACGTTGACGTACCACCCCGGGGCGAGGAATAGCGGCGCGTTCGGGAGAGCATCCCCGACGGCGACGGGGTCGCTGTAGGCGGTGATCTCCTCGCCGGCTTCCACGGCCGCGACGGTCAACGGCTTGCCGGCCGGTCGCGGCTCGAACGGCTGGCCGCCGAGCCGGTCCCAGATGGCGCGGTCCACGCCCTCGGGGTCGCGGGGGGTGGGGGGGAACAGGTCCACGACCACGACGTGAACCCCGGCGCGGACGAATTTGACAAGCTTGCCGACGAAGGCGTCGAAGTGATCGGCACTGTCCTTGTTGCCCGGCGACACGAGCTCGATCAGTGCGATCACCCGTCCGTCGTGGTCGCGGACGGAGAGGCGGTTTGCCCGGCGGGCGTACCCGGCGCGTTCCCGACTGAGCCGACTCACCTGTCGTGACGGGGGGGGAAAGGTGGCGACGGCCGTCCCGCCCGACCCGGGGGGAAAGTCCTTCACGTCGAGCAAGACGACGTCCGGCTCCGGTCCACCGACCACCTGATCGGTCATCACGTAGTAGCCGGCCGGCAAGATGCCGCCGTTCAACGCGTCGAGGATTCGGACCGTCCACATCTGATGGAAGTTGTGGTACGTCCCGGCGCTGACGCGGGTCCAGTCGTGGATCGGCATGGCGGCCCTCCTTCGCGGATTGTACCACGTCGGGCTGCGTACCCGCAGCCGGTCAACCGATCGCGGCGAACACGTCCTCCAGCTCGCGGACGACGCCGCGGAGGCTGAGGTCGGCCATCTCGAAGTTGGTGTGCGGCGAGAACTCGCGGAAGTGAGCGGCGAAGTGCTCGGCGGCGCGGCGGAGCTTCGGCAGCTTCCCCTTCAGCCGGCGGAGGTAGTCGGCGTGGTCGCCGCGCTGGAACGCCGGCTCCACGGCGCGGATGCTGTCGTACAGCGTCCGCGGCACGTCGAGCATGCCCTCGTCGTCCTGAACCTCGTCGGCGTGCTTCAGGAACGTCCGCACCATCCAGGCGTGCGCCAGGATGGTGTTGCACCTCGATACGGCTTCTTCGGGGGTCACGACGCGCCAGGGGTTTCGGTCGGGACGGGCTTCGGGGCGCCCTTGTGCGCCTCGGCTTCCTCCTTCGACATCAGCACCAGGAACGTGCCGAGCGACACGAGCACGATGCCGGCCCACAGCTTCCAACCGGGCAGGTCCAGGTGGAAGATCGACCAGTCGCCGGTCTTCGGGTCCGGGTGCCACACCAGGCTCAGCAGCGTGTTGATGAGCGGGGCGAGGCAGAAGATCAGCGGCGCGATGTAGACGCGGTACGTCGCCGGGTTCACGCCCTCGTCCTTGGCCGCGTCTACCGCCGCCTTACTGGCGAAGATGACGCAGATGGCGCCGACCGCGCCCGCAATGCCGGCCAACGCGCTGAACGTGAGGCCGACGGCGCGCCAGTCGGCCTTGGCGTCGTCGCGGACGGCCATGAGCGCGACCGGGATCATCACCGCGAGGACGAAGTACGCCACCCCGACGCACAGGATCGACGCCAGCCGGCCGCCGACGCCGACGGGCGTGCCGGCCGGGCTGAGCGGGCTGAGCATCTGGCCGCCGAAGAAGATGAGCGGCACGTACGTGCCCCACGCCAATCCGGCCCCGATGACGTAGCCCCACCACGGGATGTTCACGCGCGCTCCCCTCGACGGCGGTCGGTCGAACCCGACCTTTTTTACGCGGCGCCCGCTATCCTGTCTGCACCCAACCGAGGCGCCGATGCTTCACATGACCTTCACCGCACTCGCTCTGACGCTTCCGCCGACCGAGATCATCGGCCACCGCGGCGCGTCGCACGACGCCCCGGAGAACACCGTCGCGGCGGTGAAGCTGGCGTGGGAGCAGCGGGCCGACGCCGCCGAGTTCGACGTGTACCTGACAAGGGATAAGAAGGTGGTCGTGATCCACGACAAGGACACGAAGCGGACCGCCGGCGGGGTGAACAAGGTCGTCGCCGAGAGCACGCTGGCCGAGCTGCGGGCGCTCGACGTGGGGACGTGGAAGGGCGCGAAGTACGCTGGCGAGCGCATCCCCACGCTCGCCGAGGTGCTCGCGACGGTGCCGGCCGGGAAGAAGGTGTTCGTCGAGGTGAAGCCCGGCCCCGAGGTCGTGCCGGAGTTGCTCGACGCGATGAAGGCCAGCGGGCTACCCCCGGAGCGGACGCCGGTCATCAGCTTCCACGCGGGCGTGATCGACGCGGTGAAGAAGGCCCGGCCCGAACTGCCGGCGTACTGGATCGTCAGTCTCAACACGAAGGACAAGGCGCCGCCCACGGCCGCGGAGCTGGTGGCGAAGGCGAAGGAGATTCGCGCCGACGGGCTCGACCTGTCCGCGTCGCCAGCGCTCGACGCGGAGTATGCCAAGGTCGTGCGCGCCGCCGGGCTGAAGCTGTACGTGTGGACGGTGAACGACGTGGCGGTGGCGCGGCGGATGGTGGCGCTCGGCGTGGACGGCATCACCACCGACCGGCCCGGGTGGCTGCGGGAGCAGTTGGGTCGATAGGTTGCCGCTTGCGGCATTGCGCGGTGGGCAGCGCGAAGCCGCAAGCGGCGGAAATCAGGGTGTCACGAACACCTCCTTCGCCACCAGCGCCGCGAGCCCGCCGCCGAGCAGCGGACCGATCACCGGCACCCACGCGTACCCCCAGTCGGACGAGCCCTTCCCCGGGATCGGCAGCAGCGCGTGCGCCAGCCGCGGTCCCAGGTCGCGGGCCGGGTTGATCGCGTACCCGGTCGTGCCGCCGAGGCTCAGCCCGATGCCCCACACCAGCGCCGCGCCCAGCGGTGCCACGAACCCGCGGCCGATCTCCTTCTCCAGGATCGCCGACCCGACCAGCACCAGAACGAACGTGGCGACCGCCTCGCTCAGCAGGTTCGCGCCCGGAGCGCGGACGGCGGGACCGGTGGCGAACACGGCCAGCTTCGCGGCGGGGTCGGTGGTGAGCGCCCAGTGCGGCAGGTAGTGGAGCCACACCACCACGGCCCCGACGAACGCCCCTGCCAGCTCCGCACCCGCGAGCAGCAGCGCCCGGTCGGTCGCCATCGCGCCGGTCAGGGCGGCGGCGAACGGCCCCACGGGGTTGATGAAGCCCGGCGCCCCGGCCGCCCGCGCGGTGAACACGCCGGCCATCACCGCGAACGCCCACCCGGCCGTGACCGCGATCCAACCCGCGTCCTTCGCCTTCGACTGGTTCAGCAGCACGCCGGCGACAACGCCGTCGCCGAGGACGATCAGGACGGCCGTGCCGAGGAATTCGCCGAGTGCCGCGTCCAAGACTGCCTCCGGGAGAGTGGAGTCGGCAGCGTACCACCGCCCGGCCGCGGGTGCCAGCACGCAACCGGCTGGATTCCCACCCGCCGCCCGACGACAATAACAATTCTCCCGCACCGAGGGTCCGCCGTGTTGCGAGCCGGGTTGAGTCTGCTCGTCCTCGCCGCCGCCGCCCCGGCGC
>DASPHQ010001062.1:0-2465 GCA_035629595.1 Urbifossiella sp.
TAATACGGCTCGTCCATGTTGTGCGGGTGCAGTTCGAGCGTACTGCGCACGTCGCGGAGGTCGATGAACTGGTCGATCTTGCCGTCGCTGTCGCAGGTGATGTCGCCCAGCACGCCGAGCCGCGTCGGCGCCTCGTTCAGCCGGTGGATCGGCATCAGCGGGAAGAGCTGCTTGATCGCCCACGCGTCCGGCATGCTCTGGAACACCGAGAAGTTGCAGAAGTACGTGTCCGACAGCATGTTGTCGAGGCCGTCCAACTCCTCCGGCACGTAGTCCAGGTCGCGGACGATCCGCTGGAGCTTCCGCCCGAACGCCCAGAACAGCCGCTCCGCCAGCGCACGCAACTCGATCGACAGGTGGCCGAGGTTGAACAGCGTCAGCGTCTTCTCCATCTGCTCGCTGGCGTCGTGGTAGTACTCGATGAAGTTCTTCTTGTTCAGTTCCTTGAAGTTCCCGAACAGGTCGCGGATGGGTTCGGGGGCGTCGTCCGGCAGCGAGTCGGGGGCGGTACACTTGTCGAAGTCGCTCGTCCCCAGCACGTCGAACACGAGCACCGAGTGGTACGCCACCAGTGCCCGGCCGCTCTCCGAGATGATCGTCGGGTGCGGCACCCCGGCCTCGTCTCACACCGCCTTGATGCGGAACACCACGTCGTTGGCGTACTCCTGCAGCGTGTAGTTCGTGCTGCTCTCGAAGTCCGTCTGGCTGCCGTCGTAGTCCACGCCGAGGCCGCCGCCGACGTCGATGTACTTCAGCCCGGCGCCGAGTCGGTACAGCTCGGTGTACACCCGCGCCGCTTCCGTCAGCGCGTCCTTCACCTTGCGGATGTTCGACACCTGCGAGCCCATGTGGAAGTGCGTCAGCTGCAGGCAGTCCTCGAGCCCGCGGGCCTTCAGGTACTCGTAGGCCTCCAGCACCTCGGTGAGGGTCAGGCCGAACTTGGAGCGGTAGCCGGCGCTCCCCTTCCACCGGCCGGACCCGCGGCTGGCGAGCTTCACCCGGACGCCGAGCGGCTGGCGCACGTCCAGCTCCTCCATGTACTTCACCAGCAGTTCCAGCTCGGTGAACTTCTCCACGACCGGGATGATGTGCTTGCCGATCTTCCTGCCCATCACCACCATCTTGATGAACTCGTCGTCCTTGAACCCGTTGCAGATGATCGGCGCCTCGACCGTGCCGTTGGTGAGCGCGAGCACGGCCAGGAGCTCGGGCTTGCTGCCGGCTTCGAGCCCGAACCCGTGCTCCTTGCCGTAGTGGAGTACCTCCTCGACGACGTGCCGCTGCTGGTTCACCTTGATCGGGTAGACGCAGGCGTACGCGCCGTCGTACCCGGCGTCGCGGCGGGCCTTCTCGAAGGCGCCGGCGATTTCGCCGATGCGGTGCTTCAGCAGGTCGGAGAAGCGGAGCAGGATGGGCGGCTGGATGCCGCGGCCGCGGAGTTGGTCGATCAGCTCCTTGAGGTCGATCGCCCGGTCGGGGTCCTTCTCGGGGTGGACGGTGAGGTGACCGAGCTTGTTGATGCCGAAGTAGCCCTTCCCCCAGTTCTTGACGCCGTAGGTCTCGAAGGCGTCGTGCAGCTTCCAGCTCGGGGCGATGTCGGACGTGTCGGGGGAGCGGCGGTCGGGGGCCTTGCCCATCAAACGAACCTTTCGGCCGGGGGTGCCGGCGGCAGCCGGCGGATCGGTTCACTGTAGTGGCGGGGGGGGGCGTATGCAATTCCGCCGCTCGCGGCGAAGCAGCGCCAACGCTGCTTCGCCGCGAGCGGCGGACGAATTAGCCCACGCCGAATCCCGTGCGGCTCGCCGGGTCGAACGTGAAGTAGCTCTCCAGGACGCGGCCCGTCAGCGGGTCGATCACCTCGGTGTGCGGGCCGCCGCCGGGGCCGGACGTTACCACGAGTTCGTCGAGCCCGTCGCCGGTCTGGTCGGCCGCGACCATCCGCAGGCCGGTGTCCAGGCCGCCGACCGACGGGGAGAACTCGGACACCGTCGCCAGGTCCGGGCCGGAGCGCACGAACACCTTCGGCTCCGCGCGCCACAGCGGACCCGCCGCCACGTCGGCGAACCGGTCGGCGTCGAACCGGCCGACCGCCACCGCCAGCCCCGCCGCGAACGGCCCGCCGTACGGGGCGAACTCCACCGCCACCGCCGACGCCAGGATGCGCCCGCCCGCGTCGAGCTGGTTCAGCTTCGTCCCGTCGAGCACCCGCACCGTGCCGTCGCCGTTCACCCCGGCCCCGACCACGACGTCCGCGAAGCCGTCGCCAGTCACGTCGCCCGCGCCCACCGAGACGCCGCCGCGGCCGGCCGGGTCGGCGGCGAAGAAACTCGCCAGCTCCGCCCCGGTCCGGCCGTCGAACACCCGTATGTGCGGCCCGCCGCCGTCACCGGCCGACGCGATCACGTCCGGGGTGCCGTCGCCGTTGATGTCCGCGATCGCCAGGAATACGCCGCCGCGGAAATCGG
>DASPHQ010001063.1:0-6870 GCA_035629595.1 Urbifossiella sp.
TGGGCGGAGGAATCCCGTGGGGCGGACATGCTCCGCATCGACCTCGAATCCGCCGGCATCCCCTACGCCGTGGAAGGCCGGACGGGCCGGAATACGCCGACTTCCACGCGCTCCGGCATTCGTTCCTGACGCTGGGCGGCCGCGCCGGGATCGACCTGCGGACGCTACAGGAGCTCGTCGGGCACTCCGACCCGGGGCTCACGGCCCGCTACTCGCACCGCCGACTGCACGACCTGGCCGGCGCCGTGGACAAGCTCCCGAACCTCGTGCCGACCGCTGGGCCGAACGCCGGCGCCGCGACACTCCCCCTTCGCATGACCGGCACCGACGGGGCGAAAAGCGCAGTGCCGGATGCAGTGACGGGGCGCCGGACGGCATCGGACGGCACCGTCTGGCAATCTTCGGGTTGTCGGAGTGGTGGAGGGGGACGCGCCGGAAACCCTGGAAATGAAAGGGGCCGGCGCTGATTTGCGCCGGCCCGCACCGATCTGCTTCAGTGCCCCCTCTCGGGCTCGAACCGAGGACCCGCTGATTAAGAGTCACGGGTCGTTGGTTGCGTGAACCCCAAGGAACCTAGCGTTTCCTGCGTTTTCCAGGCGAGTTGGTGGGGTCTGACATCCCGCCACTTCCCGTGTTTTCCCGCCACTTCCCGAAATAGTGTGGCGATAGTGTGGCGGCTCACCCGGTCTGTCTCCAAATGAGGGCACCCCGCTCCTTCCCGCACCGCCGACAATGCCACCCTGCCAACTGCTTCGGCCTGCGGTGTCGGTCGTGCTCCTTCCCACACCCGGCGCAGGTCGCCCGCCACCGCCCCCTCGGCATCTCGACTTCCTCGCCGTAGCACCGCTCCGGCCGCGCCCCGACCTCGACGCACTTCGCCTTCCAGACCTCGTCGTGGCCGTGTCCGTGGCCGACGAGGGCGTGGGCAATCTCGTGCAGGATGGTGTCGCGGACCTCCTCCGCGGGATTCCGGAGGACGTAGTGCTTGGAGAGTTCGATGCGGCCCGGCCGACCGCGGGCGGGGTAACGGCAGACCCCGGCCCGGCGCTTGTTGGTGTTGAAGGCGAACTGCCACTCCGTGAGCCCGTTCTGGGCCATCATCTGGGTGGCGAGGGTCTTCGCGTTGGTGAGCAGGGAGGCAGGCGGTCGTTCATCGGCGTGCTCGCGCAGCGAGACGCCGACCTGTCGAAGAGCCGTCGCCCGAGCGAGCACGGCCCACCTCGGCACCGGCCGCGATGACCCTTCGGACACGGACGTGACGACCGCGGCCAGCGACCCGGCGGCGTTCCACAGTGCGACGAAGCCGTCCGTGTCCCGGTTCACCGCACCCCCGCACCAAACTCGATGACGGTGACCGCAGCCCGCACCGGCCTCCCGTCGGCCGGCTCGTAGCGGGTCGTCAGCCGGCCCTGGCCACGGGGGTTACTGGTGAGCGGGAGGAAGAGGAAGTAGCCTGCGTCCGGCCCGCCGACCGCGAGCTTCCCGAGCACGTCGGAGGTGAACGTCCAGGTCTCCCGCACCGCCCCCCGGCCGTCCGCCAACTCTACGACCAGCCGGCCGTCGGCGGTGGCGTTCCCGCCGGTCGCCGAGTACAGGAACAGCCGGCCGAGGAGGCCGGGCTGGGGAAGCCCGTCTCGCGTCGGGTCGGGGAGCGACGACACCCTGTTCCGCCACGCGACGGAGATGTCGGCGGCGACTGCGTGCCGAGGGGGTGGCGCGACCGGGAGAGGCGGCGGGGTGGCCGCGGACAAGGCGACCAGGAGTGCGACGGTGGGCATGATGGCCTCCGGTGAGGGCCGGACGATACCACCTAGCTGCCCGGCGAGCAAGCGCCGGCCGTCAGCGGTCCGACGCCTCCCGCCCGCTCGTCCACACGGCGACCTCTCCTGCTGACGCAGACCGGCCTACCACTCCCGGTGCCGTGGAGCGCGTCTGTTCGTCCGAGACTCCCGTCAGGGGGCAGTCCGGTACGGCCGTTGCAGGGGTCGTCCCCCCTCCCGCGTCGGCCCACGGTTTCATTCCCCTGCGGGTGTCCTACTTTGACCGTGCGGAGCATCCCCTCACCCCACCCGGAGTCCGCCGCGGCGCTGACCGCGGACCCGGACCGGGTCCGGCGGGCCGTGAGGGCGGCGCGCATGGGCCTGTGGACGCTCGACCTGGACACCGGGCTACACACCCGGGACGCCACCCTCAACCACCTCCTCGGCCTCGCCCCGGCCGAGACGACCCAGCCGTTCGACGACTTCGTCGCCCGCGCCCACCCCGACGACCGCACCACCCTGACCGAGGCGTTCGCCCGCGCCGCCCGGGACGGCACCCCGCTCAACGTCGAGTTCCGGGTGGTCCTCCCCGACGGCGCCGTCCGCTGGTTCCGCGACCAGGGGGACGTGACGGAGGCTGGGCGGGTGCTCGCCGGCGCGGTGGTGGACGTGTCCGACCGCCGGCACGCCCAGGACGCGGCCCGCCAGGGGGACGAGCGGCTCCGGCGCATCCTGGACAGCGCCACCGACTTCGCCGTGCTCACCCTGAACGCGGACCGGACCGTCACGAGCTGGAGCCCGGGGGCCGAGCTCGCCTTCGGGCACGCCGCCGACGAGATTCTGGGCCGGTCGGCGGACATCCTGTTCACCCCCGAGGACCGCGCGGCCGGGGTGCCGGAGCAGGAGGTCGGCACGGCCCAGCGGGACGGGCGGGCGGCGGACGAGCGGTTCCACCTGCGGAAGGACGGCACCCGGTTCTACGCGAGCGGGGTGATGACGCCGCTCACCGACGGCGGGGCGGACGGGTTCGTGAAGGTGGCCCGCGACCTGACCGAGCGGAAGCGGATGGAGGACGAGCTGCGACTCGCCCGCGACCACCTGGAGGACCGGGTGGCCGAGCGGACGGCCGCGCTGACCGCGGCGCTCGAAGCGCTGGAGGGCGAGATGGCCCGGCGGCGGGAGCTGGCCCGGCGGCTGGCGACGGCCCAGGAGGACGAGCGGCGGCGGGTCAGCCGCGACCTCCACGACACGGTGGGCCAACTGGTGACCGGGCTGTCCCTAGCCGCGACGGCGGCGCGGGCGGCGGGCACACTGCCGGAGGCCGCGGCCCGGCTGGACGACGTGCGGCGGCTGGCCGACGAGGTCGGCCGGGAGCTGCACGGGCTGGCGGTGCGTCTCCGGCCGACCGCCCTGGACGACCTGGGGCTCGCCGCGGCCCTGTCGGCGCTCGTCACCGTATGGGGGCAGCAGTCGGGCGTCCGGGCCGAGGTCCAGGTGACCGGGCTAGAAGCCGGCCGGCTCCCGGCTGAGGTGGAGACGGCCCTCTATCGGGTGGTGCAGGAGGCGCTGACGAACGTCGCCAAGCACACCCAGGCGGCGGCGGTCGCGGTCACCATCGGGGTGACGGACGGGGCGGCGGCGGCAGTCGTGGAGGACGACGGGGCCGGCTTCGAGCCGGAGGGGGCGGGGACCGGGCGGCTCGGGCTGGTGGGTATGCGGGAGCGTCTGGCCCTAGTCGGCGGCACCCTGGAGGTCGAGTCGAGCCCCGGCGGCGGGACGACGGTCATCGCCCGGGTGCCCCTGGCGGGCGGCTGAACAGGAGGTGGGCGGCGAAGGGGTAATGGCACGAGGCAGCGGGCGGTCGCTTGTCCGGGCGGTCGTCACCCGTCGGCCGGGAAGGTCGTCCGGTGGAAGGCCAGCAGCCGGCCGGCCAGGGTTGTCCCGTCGACCGGCTTGGTCAGGTGCCAGTCGAACCCGGCGGCGGCGGTCGCCGCCCGGGCCTCCTCGCTGCTGACCCCGGTGACGGCGACCAGCATCACCCGCCGCCGGCCGAGCAGCACCCGGAGCCGGCGGGCGAGTTCCAGGCCACTCATGCCGGGCATGTCGATGTCGAGGAGGCCGACGTGGGGTCGGAACTCCGGGGCGTGCGCCAGGGCGTCGGCCCCGCCGTAGCAGACCTGGGAGGTGGCCCCGAGCAGGCCGAGGAGTAGGCCGAGGCAGTCGGCTGCGTCCCGGTTGTCGTCGACGATGAGGACTCGCAACGGCACGGCCGGCCCCTCGCAGGACAAACGGGGCTAGAGGCCACTGTCGGTGAAATCACTGACAAGAGGTAGCAAACCGTGCGCCCACTTGTCACCCGGATGACGCTACTCCGCTCTCATCAGTCGTCCCGACCGGTTCGCTGAACCCCCTTCGAGGCCAACGAGACTGGTTACCCGCGCGCGGGTGTGGGTCCGGCACGGTCCCGACACCAGCAGCACCGGGTTTCGAGTTCGGGACGGGCCGAAGTGCCGTGCGGCTACCCGTTGCACTGGGGAATGGTGGGGCACCGCCCCGGAGTCTCGACGGTCCTCAGCCCGTCGCTCACGCCTCGTCGGGGTAGTGCGCGCGGAGGAAGTCCCACGCCGCCCGGTCGAGTTCGTCTGGGTCAGCCGGCTTGGTGACGTGCCGGTCGAACCCCGCCGCCGCCGTCCGCCCGACCGCGTCCTCGTTGGTCACCCCGGTGACGGCGATGAGCAGGAGAGGTGTCTCGCCCGCCCGCTTGCGCATCTCCCGGGCCAGTTCCAGCCCGCTCATCCCGGGCATGTCGATGTCGAACAGCCCGACGTGGGGGCGGAAGTCTGCGGCCAACGCGAGGGCATCGGCCCCGCCGTACGCGACCCGGACCGTGGCCCCGTAGAGTCCGAGGAGCAGGCCGAGCGAATCCGCCACGTCCCGGTTGTCGTCTACTACGAGGACTCGCAGCGGCACGGGTTGGGTGCTCCGGCGGGGGCGGCGGGAAAGTCCCGACAGCGCCCCGCACCTTTCATGCCCTAGCATAGCTTCGCACCCCCGCCCCCCGCCCGCCTCGACGCCCGCCGGCGACTGCCGCCCGTCCCGCCCTGCCCACCGCCGGACCGAAGTGACCCACCCCGACCTCCCGCCGCTGTCAATCTTGCTCGTGGACGACCACCGCGACGGCGGCGACTCGACTGCCGAGTTGCTGCGCCTGCTGGGGTACGAGGTGCGGCTGGCCCGCACGGGGGCCGAGGCCCTGGACCTCGTCGGGTCGTTCGCCCCGGACGTGGCGATTCTCGACATCGGCCTGCCGGACGGGGACGGCTACGAACTGGCCGGGAAGCTCGTCGCCGCTCTGGTGCGCCGGCCGCTGCTCATCGCCCTGACCGGGTTCGGGAACTTTGACGACCGGTCCCGGGCGGCGGGGTTCGACCACCACCTCCTCAAGCCGGCCGACCCGCCGGTCCTCGCCGCCCTTCTTGTGAGTTGTGCTGCGGCCCGCCGTGCTGGGTGAGGGGGGTTCCGGCACACCCAGTGCTTCTCCCGGCCGGCCCGCCTACCCCCGCCCGCCGCAAGGACGCACGCCATGACCACGCACCCCATCCGCCGGGCCGTCCTGTCCGTGGGCGACGCCGACGCCCTCGACCGGGAACTGGACAGCCTCTGCCCCGCTCCCGGACTCGTCCTCGACCTGTCGGCTGTCGAGTTCCTCTCCAGCACGGCCCTGGCCCGGTTCCTCCGGCTCCACCGGGAGGTGCGGGAGGGCGGCGGGCGGCTGTCGCTGGTGAACGTCCGGCCGGCCGTCTATCGGGTGTTCGTCGTCGCCCGCCTGGACCGGGTGCTGGACGTGTCGGTGGCCGCGTAGCCCCGGCGCGGGCGGGTGTGCTACGGCCCTCCTGGCTCTCCCCCGAGCAACTCCGTCGCGCCCGGCACAATCAGGTTCAAGGGCAGAGCGTAGTACCAGGAGCGGCCGAGCCGCTCGAACCCCATCAGCCGGAAGTACCCGCGCAGCCTCACGAGCGCCGCCCTCCGCTCCTCCTCCCCCGCGTGCGACGGGAGCCACGACTTCGGCACCCGGATGAGGGGCGCCGCGTCGTACCGAAGGGGGGCGATGAAACTAACCACCAAGCCGCACCCGCCGCCGACTAGGTCCACGAACTTCCGCACCGCCAGCAGCCCGAGCTTCAACTCCCGCCACCTCGGGTTCAGCACGACGTAGTCGAGCACCAGGAGGTCGGAGTCCATCGCCTCGAACCGGCGCATGAGGGGCTCGCGGAACCGGTAGCTGTCCGGCTCGTAGAGGAGGCCGTGGAGGGTGGCGAGTTCGTGGCTGTAGCTGTCGCACACGTCGAACAGCGGCGCCCCGGCGTCCTGCGCGAGTCCGGCGTGGACGCGGACGGCGGTGACCCGGCCGACCTTCGTGACCTCCCCGGTGTCGTCGTCCGTGCAGGTGATGACGCCGACGAAGCAGGAGACGAAGTCCGAGGGCTCGCCGTAGGACTGGAGGCTCCCGCCGGTGCGGATGCTGATGTTGAAGCTGGCCACCCATTCCTCCCTGCTGACCGCCATATTACCGGCGGGCCGTCGGACAATGCGCGAGCTAGCGGTCGGGTGAGCAGGTAGGATGAGGCGGGCGGACCTTCCCGCCGCAGATTCCTGCCCTCCGGGGCGCGAGGCACGACCGTGGCGATGAAGTTGTACATCGGCAACCTGTCCTTCTCGACGGGCGAGGACGCCCTCCGGGACGCGCTCGCCCAGTTCGGCACCGTGTCCAGCGTCCAGCTCATCATGGACCGTGAGACCAACCGGCCGCGGGGGTTCGCGTTTGCCGAGATGGCCGACGGCGGGGACGCGGCCATCCAGGGCCTCAACGGGCAGCAGATGGACGGGCGGACGCTGACGGTGAACGAGGCCAAGCCCCGCGAGGGCGGGGGCGGCGGCGGGGGTCGCGGGGGGTACGGAGGTGGTGGCGGCCGTCGGTACTGATCTCGCACAACTCGAACGCGAGCCCCGGTGGTAGTCGCCGGGGCTCGCGCCTTTTCTTGCCTTGCCCGCGCGTGCGACCGGTATGACGGATCGCACGAAGCGAACTGTCGCCGTCCAGGCGGACACA
>DASPHQ010001064.1:0-4915 GCA_035629595.1 Urbifossiella sp.
GAGTCGGGGACCAACTCCCGCACCACGACGCCCGGCGAAATCACCTGCGGCCCGATGCCGCCCTGGGCGCTCACACTGGCCCAGTCCACCCGGAGGCCGAACACCGCGGCCGGCCGGTTCGCGTAGATTACCGGGCTGCTGTGGCCGTACTTCGCCAGCGTCACCTCAACCGGCCGGTCTTTACCGTCGCTCCGCACGGTCAGGGTCACCCGGGAGCCGGCCAGGGACGAACCAACCTGGTACAGCAGGTCGGGGAAGTTCCGCGTCGGCTGGCCGTTGATCTTGCGGATGATGTCGCCCGGGAACAGCCGGCCGTCGGCCGGGCTCCGCGGCGACACCTTGTCCACCATGACGCCGCCGCGCTCGATCCTGTCGGCCACGACGCCGAGCAAGCCGTACTCGACCTCCTCGCCTCGGGCCAGCACCTCGACGATGCGGCGGTTGCACTGGTCGAGCGGCACCGCGTACGTCCGCCCGCCCTCGCCGCCGCCGACTGTCGCGGTCGCGCTCGTCATCGCGATCAACTCGCCGTCGAGGTTCAGAACCGCGGCCCCGCTGACGGCCGGCACCGCCCGCGCCTCCAACTCCAGTAGCGGCCCGTACCGGTAGACGCTTTGAGGGGGCGGCTCCTGCAGCAGTGGATTCCAGCTCGGGAACTTCACGTCGCCGACGACCGGGATCGTGAGCGTGGGCCGGCCGGCCACGGCGCCCGCGGCGGTGCGCGAGTCGAACACGGCGACGAGCTTACCGGGAAAGACGTTCGGCAGCCCGCTCGGCAACTCGTGCAGCCGGGCATCGCCGATCTTGACCGCCTTCAGCCCGGCCGGCGGCGTCAGCAGCTTCAGCACCGCGAAGTCGCTGCGGGCGTCGGCGGCGTGGATGTCGGCGTAACTCCCCTTGCCGCCGGGGAAGTGAACGTACACCTTCGTCGCCCCCTCGACGGTGTGGAAGTTGGTGAGCACGAGGCCGGCCGTGTCGATGACGACGCCAGTGGCCGAGTCGTGGTCGGTGACGCCACGGGGGTCGGCGAGGTCGAGCTTGCGGGCCAGGGCGATGCGGTCGGGGCCGCCCTTGCGGAAGGCGTCGGCGTCAAAGTCGCCGAGCCGGCCGGGATAGTCGGGCAGCTTCGCCGGGGCCGGGTACTTGTCACTGCGGGACACGACGACGCAGCCGACCGCGGGGCCGGCCGTTTCGTGGAGCGCCTTCAATTGCTTTTCGTAGGCGTCGAGGAGGTCGCGCGGGCCGGGCTGGGCGAGGACCGGAAGGGCGCCGACGAGGGCGGCAAGCAGGACGCGCATGGGCGGCCCCGGAGGACGGGCGTAGGGAGGTGTTTTATGCCGCAGGCGCGCGGAAAGCCCGGGGACGGCCGTCCCCGGGCTTTCCAGAACCCACCCGGACTCACTTGTCGACGACGAGGTCGCGGGCCTTCCCCAGCAATTCCGTGAGCTCGTACCGATCCCGGTGCTTGAGGTCGTGCTTGGTCAGCACCCGGTTAAGGGCCAGGGTGAAGTAGTTGAACTCGTCGCGCGTGATCTTCATCCCGGTATGTACTTCGACGAGGTTCTTGCCGCTGTACTTCAGCGGCCCGCCGCCGGCCTCGCTCACCAGTTCGACCAACGTCTGCTCGAGCCGCTGCTTCGCCTTGTCGTCCAGCTTGTACTTGCCGCCGCGGGTGAAGTTGATGCGCGGGTCGGCGGCCGCCTCCGCGATCAGATCCTTCACCATCGGCCGCACCGCCTTCTCGCCGCCGAGCCGGTCCCACAGCGACGCCATCTTGTCCGTCGTCGCCGGCTCTTTGTCCTTGGCCATCGGCAGCGGCGTCGTCCCCTTCTCCGGGCCGAACGCGGCGCCCGTCTCGGCCTGCACGGCGTCGAGCGCCTTGCGGAGCTCGAACGACGCCGCGTCCGCCGGCAGCTTCTCCGCCTTGTCCAGCTGCTCCTTCACGAACAGCGCCAGCTTCGGGCGGTGGTCGATCATCGGCTGCACGGCCAGGAGCGTCCCCTGGAACAGCCGGTAGCACTCAGCCTTGCCGCCGCGGTTGTACAGGTCGCTCCCCAGCGTGGACGCCTCGTGGACCACGCGTGCCGTCCGCCGGTCCTGCTCGGTCCGGTCGAGCGGACCGGGCTGGGCGAGAGCCACCCCCGCCGCGACCACGAACAGCCACACCGCCACCGCCGCCCGCGTACGCATAGCCCGCCCCCGGAGGTCACACCTAGCGCCAGTGTACCCCGCCGCCGCGGCCGGTGCGAGAGCGCTGCTGCCGACCGCGGTAGAATGAGAGCGGCACCCCCGCACCTACCCGCCAGGTCCGCCATGCCACCCCGCTTCCCCGACGACGAGCCGCCCTACAACCCGCCCCGCCGCCCCCACCGCGAAGAGGACGAGGACGGCGGGTCGTTCAAGCCGCTGGTGTACCTCCTGCTGCTCGCATTTGGCGTGGCGCTCGGGCTCGGCGCGTTCTACGTCGTCTCGCGCGGCGTCGGCGGTCGTGGCGCTCCGAACGAGGCACCCGCCGCCGGCCCGGCCACGAACCCCGACGCTGAGCAGCGCGAGGCGACGGCCAACGGCCCGCTCGGCGGTGACGAGAGTGAGGCGAACCGCGTGTTCGAGGCGGCCAAGGGGTCGGTCGTAAATGTGGACACGGTGCTCCAGAAGCGCGACCGCCTCAGCGACCGCCTCCAGGAGCAGCAGACCGGCACCGGCTCCGGGTTCGTGTGGGACGCCGAGGGGCGAATCGTCACCAACTTCCACGTCGTGCAGGACGTGCTGCGGCGGCCGGGCATGGCGATCCGCGTCGTCCTCGCCGACCGGTCCGCACACGAGGCCCGGCTCGTCGGCACCGCCCCGGACGTGGACCTGGCGGTGGTGAAGATCGACCCCGGGGAGGTGAAGGGGAAGCTGGTGCCGCTCGGGCTCGCCACGTCGGGCGACCTGAAGGTGGGACAGCGCGTCTACGCCATCGGCAACCCGTTCGGCCTGAGCCTGACGCTCACCGACGGCATCGTCAGCGCCCTGGACCGCACCATCGAGGCGCCGACGACGGCGCCGATCAACGGGGCGGTGCAGCACACGGCGCCGATCAACCCCGGCAACAGCGGCGGCCCGCTTCTGAACCGCGCCGGTAAGCTGGTGGGGGTGAACACGTCGATCGCCACGCCGACCGGCGGGAACGTCGGCATCGGCCTCGCCATCCCGGCCGACGGCGTGAACCAGGTGGTGACCGACATCATCCGCACCGGCCGTAGCCAGGCGCCGGACCTGGGGGTGCGGCTGTACGAGGAGAAGAAGCTGCGCCGCGCCGGCTACGACACCGGCGTGATGGTGGCCGAGGTGGTGCCGAACGGCCCGGCGGCGCGGGCCGGCATCCGCGGCATCGGCCGCACCGGCACCGGTCGCGTCATCCCCGGCGACATCATCGTCGGGATCAACGACGAGCGGATCGACGGCACCACCGACTTCCAGCGGGTCGTGGGGCGGCTGCGGCCTGGCGACCGGGTGCGCGTGCGCTTCCTCCGCGACGACGCGGAGCAGGAAGTGACGCTGGTGCTACAGGGTGTATGACGAGTGAAAGCCCGGGGACGGCCGTCCCCGGGCTTCGCCCATCCAACCCATTCCGCCCAGTCGCCCCAATTCTGACCGCAGTTCCGGTTATTTCCTCGCACCCGCTTGCCGCCGTCCGTGCGATTCCTAACATCCCTGCGCCGCAAATACCGGCGACACCCTCTTCCACCCGCCGCGGGCGGGTTCCACCACGGGCCGAGTCGAGTCATGCAGAGCAGCTTCCTGGCCGAGCCGGACTTCATCGAGGAACTGCGGATGCGGCGCTGGGCGCGGGAGAATTACGTCCCCACCGGTGAGCGCGACCGCGCCTGGCATCCGATCATCCTGGAGGAGATGCGCCGCAAGGACGGGGAGGTCAGCGAGGCCGTGCTGGTCGGCTAGGCCCGCCTCCCCGGGACGGCGCGGCGGTGCCGCGCCCCCAGGGAGAGAAGAATGGGCTTCTACAACGGCCGGGTCACGTTCCTCCGGTTCCAGGTGGACGGCCCGGCCCCGCGGCTGTTCGACGCCGAACACCTCGACCGCCTCGCCGACCACGCCGCCGGCCGCCAGCGCCTCGCCGCCGCCGACGGCGTCGAGGTCGGCTGGACCGCCGGCGACCACATCCTCGACACCGACTTCGCGCTCGACAAGAACGTCATCAACGACACCCTCCACTTCGAGCTCCGGGTGGACGTGGACAAGCTCCCCGCCGACATGATGCGGGCGTACACGGCCGTCGAACTCAAGGCGCTGTCCAAGAACAACCCGAGCGGCTTCGCCAGCGCCCGCCAGAAGCGCGAGGCGAAGGAGACCGCGCGCGACCGGCTCGAGGACGAGGCGAAGGACGGCCGCTACCGGAAGCGGAAGTGCTTCCCCGTGCTGTGGGATCGCCTCTCGAACGAGGTGCTGTTCGGGGCCACGTCGCTGACGCAGGTGGACCGGCTGTGCAGCCTGTTCGACCAGACGTTCCAGCGGAAGCTGGAGTGCGTCACCGCCGGCCGCCGGGCGTACCACCTGTCCGAACTCCGCAACAGCACGCGGCAGGTGGACGACAGCGCCCCCAGCGCCTTCGTGCCCGGCACCGGCCCGACCGACGTGGCGTGGATCGCCGACGAGAGCAGCCGCGACTTCCTCGGCAACGAGTTCCTGCTGTGGCTGTGGTACTTCACCGACGCCGAGTCCGACACGGTGACGCTGGCGGACAACTCCGAGGTGACGGTGATGCTCGCCCGAACACTCACCCTGGAGTGCCCGCGCGGGCAGACGGGGCACGAGACGATCACCCACGAGGGGCCGACCCGGCTGCCGGAGGCCCGGCGGGCGGCCCAGGCCGGGAAGCTGCCGCGGAAGATGGGGCTGACGCTGGTGCGGCACG
>DASPHQ010001065.1:0-8294 GCA_035629595.1 Urbifossiella sp.
CCGCATGTGGACCCCGCCGAACCCTGCGTCATTCGTCCGGTGTTGCGCGTTCGCCGTGACCCGCCGGCCGCCCGGACCGCGTCGCACGTCGGAACCGCCGCCCGACGGCCCGGGGTACGAGGCCCGCGGCGGCGGCCGCGAGCGTCACGAGCCCGCCGTACACGACGGCCACGAAGAAACCGGACTCCTGGTCGAGCCGGGCCGGGTCGGAGTAGGCGTCGGGCTCGACGAGCGAGAACGCCACCGCCCCGGCGGCCGCGTGCGGCGCCCGGAACACCTGCGACGCGGCGACTGCGACGCCGCCGGGGACGAGCACGGCGCGGAGCGGCTCGACGCGCGGGACGGCGAACTGCCAGAGGGCGAACAGCACGGTCAGGCCGATGAGCAACCCCTCCTGCCCGCCCCGGTCGGTCCGCGGCCACACGAGAGCAAGCGGGGGGATCACGTTCGCGCCGAAGATCGCGACCCAGCAGAGCGCGCGTGCGTCGGAGGGTGGCGGGGCGTCGTCCGTCATCCCCCGATAATTGGCCGGTGTCGTCCGCGTGTCAAGTGGCGTGGCTGCCCGTCATGCCTTCCCCCGCCGGGCGGAACCCGGCACGTGAACGGGCACTGCCGCTGGTGAGCGTACCGTGCCGCGCGGGCCGGGGCCATCGGGTCGCGTGTGACGGGAAGCCGGTGTGAGGCTTGGACCCGAGCGCGTCAACGGCCCGCGCGGCGCTGCTGCACCAGGTCCCGCAGCTCGCACGCGGAGCGAAGGCCGACGACCTCGTCCGGCGTCAGCCGGGCGCCGTAAACGGCTTCCAGCTCGGCGGTCAGGTCCTCGACACCCGACTCGGGGTCGATCCGCTCGTCGCGCAGTGACAGGGACCGGGTGACCAATTGCACCGGCACCCCGGCCGCCAGGGCGAAGAGCCGCCGGAACCGCTCGTCCATTCGTGCCTCCCGTAACAGGTGCCCGCCGGCTACTCGTCGGGGCCGAGGTCAGGCTCGATCTCGGTGCAGCTGATCACGTTGGCAGTGTCGTTGAAGTACAGCAGCACCTCGGTGTCGTCCGCGTCCTTGCCCGCGTACACCCCGCCCTTGCCCGGCTTGAAGGTGACCCGGGCCGCCCGGGTGAAGGCCGGGCCGCGCCTCACCGACGGGCTGAGCTCCGCCTTCGGGTGCCTGGCCCACAGTTCCGCCACCGCTTCCGCGAACGTCATCGCCAACCACCTCCGGGGAACCGGAAACGGAAGGAGATATGGCCGGGAAACTGGCCGTCAAGCAATGAAGGGGCGTCGGCGATCCCGCCGAACTCTGCACCTGAATGCGCGAGCGTAGAATGCCCGCAGACCAGCAGCTCCCCGACTGGAGGTGGGCGATGACGCAGGCCCCTGCCCGGGGGTCGGTGTTCACCACGCCGGAGTTCGATCGGTGGTGGGACGGTTACGGCCGCGTCGTGGCGGCCGAGGGCGGGCTCGACCCGGCGGCGGCCCGGGTGCTGGGCTGGCTCGCCTGGCGGGCGGGGCACGAGCACCTGAACGAGGCCACGGCCCACCAGCGGCTGCAGCCGGTAAGCCGCGTCAGACCCGAGAGAAAGAGTCCGACCGTCCGTGGCGTGGTCCGTCACGCGCAGACCAGGCCCCGGCCGGTGACGGCCGCGATCAGGGCGTGCGGGTCAGCCGGCTTGACCAGGTGCCGCTCGAACCCCGCGTTGTGGGTCTGGTGGCTGGCGTCGATGTCCCACCGCCCGGTGTGCGCGACGAGCCGCACCGGGTGGGCAGCCTGCTCCTGTAGTCGCGTGGCGAGCTCGACCCCGCCCATGCCCGGCATGGCGAGGTCCAGCACGGCCACGTCCGGGTCGAACTCGGCCGCCGCGCGGAGGGCCGACGCCCCGCTGCTGCACGCCCGCGTCTCGCACCCGGCTAGGGCGAGGAGGTCCGCGGCGGATTGCACGATGTCCGGGTTGTCGTCCACCACGATCCCTTTCAGGCGGGCTGGCATGGGTGTCTCCTCGGGTGGTGGTGGGCGGGGCGGAAGTGAAGCAACGGGGGTGCCGTGCAATCACGGCCGGAACGAGGGGCGAATCATTGCCCGCCGGGTGGTAAGGGATGCGCGGCCTGAGCGGCTTCCAGCTGTCCGTCGGTCGGTGCGACACGGCGGCGGGGTCAGGGCGGCCCGCGATACTTCCGGAGCCCACTCCCGAGGACGGCGCGATGACACCCCCGACGCGGTTCGTGGCTGCGGCCGTGACCCTCCTGGTGGCCTGCGGGCTGGAACATGCCAGCGGGGCGGGGTTCCGACTCTCGGCCGCGGGGCTCGACTTGGGGCAGGCGGAGGACGAGAGCGGGGAGGTCCCGCGTTACCGGTTGAAGGTGAAGGTCGGCGAGACGGTCACCCTGGTCGCCGACGGGTGGGTCCAGCCGCGCGGGGGCCAGCCCGCCCCGGGTGACATCGACGCCGGGGCGTGGCTGTTCGACGACGAGGCGTTCAAGCTCGTCCCGCCGGAGAAGGCGAAGGGGGACAAGACGAAGGTGGTGGTGGCCCTGACGAGCCTGAAGGCGGGCACAACGCGGGTGCGGTTCGTGGGGAAGTGACCGGAACACGGGGGTAGGAGCGATCACGGCGAGCTAGGACAACAAGCGGGAGTTGGAGGAGAAGGTGACGGCGCTGGTAACGTCCTGCTTCGGCGGGGACGACCGGGCGGCGTTCGCCCACTTCGACGCGAACCGCGACGGGGTGATCGACAACGACGAGCTGAAGGCGCTGCTGAAGGACGCCAGGGTCGGGCGCAGGTTGACCCGGTGGGCGTGGGCGAAGGGCGCGATGGACGAGGCGGGCACCGACAAGAGCGGTACGATCTCGTGGGCGGAGTTCAAGACCCTCAAAAGCGGCACGGAGTAGGATCACCCCCGAGTCCGGCCCTGGCGTCCCGCACCCGCCGT
The DNA here is from genome assembly GCA_035629595.1 of Urbifossiella sp. Classification (GTDB taxonomy): domain Bacteria; phylum Planctomycetota; class Planctomycetia; order Gemmatales; family Gemmataceae; genus Urbifossiella. Next base: position 2,925 of record DASPHQ010001065.1, read on the forward strand.
CACGGGTGCCGGCGGGTGCCGATCACGCCGCGACGGCCCCGGTCGCCCGGCGCGGGACGAAGTCGCCGGAGGTGCCGCGGGCCAAGCGTTCGGCCTCGGCCTCGCTCGTGATCCCGCCGCGGATGAGGCGGTTGGCCCCGGGCGCGGACGCTTCCATCACCTCCCACTCGGCCTGGTCGCAGATCGCGTTCGGCCCCTTCTCCATCCCCTTCACGGCCGCCTGGTACACGACCCACACACTCGTCCGCGTCGTCCGCATGAAACCCCCGTGTTGTGCGTGCCCGCCATTATCGGCCGAAACGGGACCGGGCTTCGCTCAAGCTGTGCGTGAAATCCGGCCGACACCGGGGGCGGCAGCCCTTCTCGGCCGGCGGTGCCTATGATTCAGGGGGTATCGGGCCGCCCGCGGGGAATGGAATGGACGGGGATGATGCGGAACTCGCGGCCGAGGTGGTCTGTGCCATCGCCCGCGCGGTCCTCGCCGCCGAAGGGGATGCCGACCAGTTGCAGGCGATCACGCTCGGGAACATGGTGCAGCGGCTGGTGGCGATGCGCGACGACGTGCCCGTGGGCGAATCGGACGAGTACAAGCTGGTCGCGCTCGCCTCGGCCGTGCAGCGGGCGAAGGACGGCGACCGGGAGGCCCGCGAGCAGCTCCCGGGCCTCGTCCGAGGCGTGCGGGAGTGGTTCGGGTTGCGGAACTGAACGAGCCCGCGAGGCCGACCCGCGCCGGCATCCCGGCGGGGGCGTTACGTCTAAAGGATGCCACGTATGCCGGAGCCAGACGGGCCGGGGGTCGGGTCGCCCGCGGAGGGGGAGCAGCCCGCCCGGTCGTTCGCCAAGCGGGTCGTCGACCCGGTCAACTCGTTCACCTGGTTCGCGATGGACGCCCTGTGGATGTGCAAGCTGGCGTGGCCGGCGTACGCCTTCGTCGCGGTGACCGTCGTCACGGGCCTCTGGCTGCTGGTCCTCGGCTGGCGGCAGGGGCGGGGCCTGCTGTTCGCCGACCTGGGGCTGAACTGCTGGATCGTGATGAACGCCGTCTGGCTGGTCGCGGACCTGAACGGGCAGCCGACGCCGCTCGCGGTCGCCGTGCCGCTGGCGGCCGCGGGGGCCGCCTGCCTCGCCCTCGCAGCGTGGTACGCACAGGACTTCCGGCGAGTGCGGATCTACGGCCGCTGAGTGGGTCCTCCGGCGGGAGACCAACGGGTCGGCGGTCTCCGGCACCAAGAGGGGGTGCGGGGATGCCCGGAAGGGTGCCGGAGTCGGAGCGTTCTCGCGCTGGCTCACTCCGCTACGCGCACGCCGAGCCGGGTCGCAACCCGTCGCGCCGTCGCAAGCCGCCGGTCGGTCAGGGGGCGGAACGCCGCCCGCTGCCGGGCGACGATGTCGGCCGGGGCCTTGTCCGGGTGCCCGCAGTCGAACGGCGGTTCCGGGGCGTACTGGATGTCGAGCTGGATTGCCCTCGCCGCCGCCTCCCCGCGGAGCGGCGCCGCCGCCCGCAGCGCTCCGTCGATGCCGGCGGTCAGCCCGGCCGCCCCGCAGACCAGCGCCCCGGTGCAGACGGAGAACACGCAGGCGGCGGCCGCGGCCCGGTCGAACGAGCGGCCCCCGAAACGGCGGGAGCTGTTGATCCGGCCGACAGACCCCGGATCGTTCGCCGCTCGGGAAGACCACCACCTGACCGAATGAGGTGTCGCAAATCGCGCTGGCGTGGGTGCCTTCCTCAGGGTATCATCCCGTTGCGATTAACGGCCGCCACTTTCCCTTCGGCCCGGGCGGCGGTCGGGGTCCGTCTGCAATCCCGTCCACATCTTCCCGCGAGGTGTCCCATGCGTCTCCCCCGCATGCGCCGGTCCGCCTTCACGCTGATCGAGTTGCTGGTGGTGATCGCCATCATCGCCATCCTGATCGGGCTGCTCCTCCCCGCCGTCCAGAAGGTCCGCGAGGCGGCGGCCCGGGCCAAGTGCCAGAACAACCTCAAGCAGCTGGCGATCGGGGTGCATGGCTACCACGACGTCAGCGGCTTCTTCCCGCCCGTGCGGATCGCCGGCGGCGACGGGTGGGCCACCTGGTGCGTGCTCGTCCTGCCGTACATCGAGCAGCAGAACGTCTACAACCTGTGGGACATCCGCCTCAAATACGCGGCCCAGTCGCAGGCCGCCCGGCAGGCCCAGGTCGCGACGTTCTACTGCCCGAGCCGCCGCGGGCCGGACGGGCTGAGCACGGCCGAGACGTTCGACTCGGCCGACAACACCACCCCGCCGCCGTGGAACTCCAGCGGCAGCCAGTACCGGTTCTCGGCCGCCAACAACCCGGCCGGGTCGCTGACCGACTACGCGGCGAACGTCGGGGACTTCCGCGGGACGAACAACAACACCGGCGGGGCGTGGTTCAACGCCACGTCCAACGGGGTGCTGATCATCGGCCAGGTGGCGAGCACCCCGGCCCAGGGGAGCGCGACGAACGGCACCCCCATCCCGACGTTCCGCGGGTACGTGAACATGGCCGGGGTGACGGACGGGACGAGTAACACGTTCCTGGTCGGCGAGAAGCACGTCCCGCAGGGGGCGTTCGGCCGGCTCAAGGCCGGCGACGGGCCGGCGTTCAGCGGGGCGTGGACGAGCTACAGCGGCCGGATCGCCGGGATCGAGGACCCGCTCGCCCAGGGCCCGAACGACCTGCTTCGGAGCACCAGCGGCGACGCCTTCTGGGCCCGCAAGTTCGGCAGCTGGCACACCGGCGTCTGCCAGTTCGCGTTGACCGACGGGAGCGTCCGGGTGGTCCGCAACTCGACCGACACCACGACGCTCCGCTGGATGTCCGGCCGGGCCGACGGCAACGTCGCCTCCCTCGGCAACTGACGTCGCACCCGGCCCGCTGCCCCCGACCCGCGAGGACGCTCATGCGCCTGCCCCGACCCGCCGCCCTGCCGGGCCTCCTCCTCGGCCTGCTCGCACTGGGAGGGTGCGGCCCGTCGATGGGCCAGGTCGACGGCCGGGTCGTGTGGGCCGACGGCTCGCCGGCGAAAGAACTGGCCGGCGGGCAGGTGATCTTCGAGTCGCCGGAGATGCGGATCACCTCCCGCGGCGAGATCGGCCCGGACGGCGGGTTCACCCTCCGCACCAGTCAGGAGGGTGACGGGGCCAAGGTCGGCGAGTACGACGTGGCGATCGTCGAGCACCGGGTGGCCACCGGCGGGGAGGGGAGCCCGCTCGCGCCCCAGCGCCTGCCCGACCGGTACTACGACTTCAAGACGTCGGGCCTGAAGGCCGCCGTGAAATCTGGTCGCCACCCGGTGACGCTGACGGTCGAGCGCCTCAACCCCAAAAAATGAGGTCCTCGATCAGCGAGGGCCACACGTCGCTTCTCGGTGACTGAGCCCTCGTTGACTATTGTGCGTTCGTCTTGCGTCAGGTGCTGGAGCGAGACGTCCGCAGGACCGCAGCGTAGCAGAGGCGCGGAGGGACCGACCCGAAGGGGGACGCCCGGTCACTTGCCCTGCTCCACTTCCCGGACCCGATACGGGACGGACGAGGTGTCGGGGATGCCGGCCCTACTCCGCGACTGACCGATCGGAGCGCAGATCACCCGCAACGTGAGGGCTTCGATGCGGGTGACGCCGCTGGTCTTCTACGGGGTCTTCGCCGCCGCCGGGGCGGTGATGCCCTGGTACTACAACCTCCGATTCATGCGCGAGTCGGAGGAGTTGCTCACCCCGCAGCGGTGGCTCGCCGAGGGATTCGTCACGCCGCTGGCCGGGTCGATCACGTCCGACTTCCTGATCGGCACTCTCCCCGTCCTGGTCTGGATGTTCGTCGAAGCCAGGCGGCTCGGGATGCGGCACCTCTGGGTGTACGTGCTCGGGACGTTCCTGGTCGCGTTCGCGTTCACCTGCCCTCTGTTCCTGCTCATGCGGGAGCGCCACCTGCAACTGAGCCGATCGCAGACCGCCTGAGCGGCTCGCCGATTCCGCCTCGGACAGGGCGAACGCGACTACCCTTCCTGGATCGGCGTGAAGAACGGCCGCCCGGAACGCTGGAGGATGACGTACCCGGCGCCCGTCAGCGGGAAGTTCGCGGGCACCAGCTTCTTCAGCTTCGTCCGGTTCCCCTGCTCCTCCACGACGTCGCCCGGCTTCGGCTCCAGGAGCGGGAGGCTCTCCGGGTGGACGTCGTACTTGTCGAACCGCGCGCCGGTCCCCAGGAGCGCGTAGAACGCATCGATGCTCTCCGGCTGGAGGCAGAACGTCCCGGCCAGGACCTTGAACCGGAACGCCTTGACCATCCAGACGGCGGCCGCGGGGTCGGTGAAGAAGTACCTTTGTCGCGCCACGTGCTCCCCCGATGAAAGGGGGCATGATACCGGCCACCCGACCGGAGCCTACCCCGGCGGCGCATCGAACTGGTCGACGATCATGAGGCGGCGGCGGATCAGCTGGCGCACCTCCTCCCGCCGGCCCGGGTGCCTCCCCAGGTAGTCAGCCAAGGGGATCAACTCTGCGGCCACCTGGACCACCCACTCGGGCAGCGGGCCGGACAGGTCGAGCACGAGGTGGTGCCGGTCGTTGCGGTCCCACTGGAAGTACACCTCCCCGATGTGGATGAGGTGTCGGTTCGGGAGTGTGTCGGGCGGCATGACATGTGTCCGGGGAGAGAAACTGGTGGGACTGCACCCGGGGTGCCTTCGCGTGACCGGCCTCACGCCTCACGCACGTGCTTGAAGGGGTTGTGAAACGAGGCGTCGTAGGCCAATTCCTGCCCGTCCCGGAGCGTGTACCGCACCATCACCGCGTCGTCCTCGGCCCCGGCCTCGCACTCCGACAACGTCACTTCGCCCAGGACGTGGCAGAGCGAGAGGGCCATCCGTGAGGGGTCCGCCCCGGCCCGTACCGCGGCGTTCCACACGTCCTCGGGCGTCACGGGTCGGCCGTCGGCCACGATCCGCTCGACCTGCCCCTTCCCGCCACCGCCGACTTCCCCAGCCATGCGCGCCTCCCGGAGAGAAGTGGAGCGTGGCAAAAGCACCACCCCGGAATAATAGCCGTTTAGACAACCTTCGTCCAAACTGGTATCCTGACCGCATCTCCCGAGGGCGTGCGATGCGAGCGACGCTGTGTCTGGCCGTGCTAACCCTTCCCGTCCTTGCCCTGGCCGCCGACCCTCCCGAGGACAACCGGGTGTCGGTCGCCGTCGCCCGCGACCGGGCGGGGACGATGCACGAGGTGTTCGCCGACACCCTGGAGGTGATCCACCGGCACTACTTCCGCCGGGACGGGGCCGTCCTCCCGTCGCGGGCGCTGGAGGACGTGTTCAACCGGATGGACCGGCGGTCCGGGGTGCGGGCGAAGTGGATCGCGGTGAACACCCC
>DASPHQ010001066.1:0-4457 GCA_035629595.1 Urbifossiella sp.
TCAGCTCGATCGCGTAGGAGCCCTGTCCCTGCGTCATGCCGCTCAACTGGGCGGCATACCGCGTCACCTCGCCGAGCGGGGCGCGGGCGTAGATCACGGTCACGTCGCCCGGCAGGCTGTCCTGGTTCTCCACGTGCGCCCGCTTCGTCGGCAGGTCGCCCAGCACCGCCCCCGTGAACCGCGACGGCACGGTGATTTCGAGCTTCACCACCGGCTCCAGGAGCGCCGGCCGCGACGCCAGGAACGCCTTGCGGAAGGCGTGCCGCGTCGCCGTCTTGAACGCCGCTTCCGACGAGTCCACGTCGTGGTACTTGCCGAAGTGCACCTCCACCGCCACGTCCTGGATGCGGTAGCCGGCCAGGACGCCGCGCTCGAGCATCTCCTTGCACCCCTTCTCGATCGCCGGGATGAAGTTGTTCGGGATCGTGCCGCCGACGATGTGGTCGAGGAACGCGAAGTTCATCGCCGGGTCGTAGTGGACGTGCCGCAGCTTCTCGAACCGGCTCTTGTTGGCGAACTGCTCCTCGCAGTCCTGCTGCGTCTTGATGTCGCGCGACAGCGGGTACATGCGGATGTGTACCTCGGCGAACTGGCCGCGGCCGCCGGTCTGCTTCTTGTGCTTGTGGTCGCCGGGGGCGGTCCCCTGGATCGTCTCCCGGTAGGGAATCTTCGGCTCCTTCGTGTTCACCTCCACGCCGAAGCGGGCCTTCAGCCGCTCACGGATGATGTCGAGGTGCAGCTGGCTCACGCCGCTGATGACCAGCTCGTGCGTCTGCGGGTCGTGGCTCACTTTCATCGTCGGGTCTTCCTCCGCGATCTTGTGGAGGCCGACGGAGATCTTCTGCTCGTCGCCCCGGGTCTTCGGCTCGACGGCCAGCCCGAACATCGGCGTCGGGAAGTGCGGCAGCGGCAGCTTCGGGGCGTGCGCCGTGTGGGCGATGGTGTCGCCGATCTCCAGCCCCTCGACCTTGGCGATGGCGACGATGTCGCCGGGGCCGGCGTCCGCCACCTGGCTCGTCGTCTTCCCCTGCACCTCCAGCAGGTGCCCGACGCGGATCGTCGAGCCGTTGCGGAGGTTCACGACGTTGTGGTTGTGGTGGAGGGTGCCGGCGATGACGCGGACAAAGCTGAGGTGCCCGACGAACTTGTCGTTTACGACCTTGAACACCTGGGCGACGAACTCCTCCTGCTCGGTCGGCTCGAGCTGGTGGACGCTGCCGTTGGCCCCGACCATAAGGCCGTCCAGGCGCTTGCGGGCGAAGCTCGGCGACAGGCCGTAGCGGCTGAGCGCGTCGAGCAGCTCGCGGACGCCCTTGTCCTTCTTCGCCGCGGCGCAGAAGATCGGGATGAGCGTGCCGGCATCCAGCGCCCGGGTGATGTCCGCCTCCAGCTCCGCGACCGTGACCTCACCTTCCGTCAGGTACTTCTCCAACAGCGCCTCGTCGCTCTCGACCACGGCCTCGATGAGCCGGCTGCGGGCGTCGGCGACGTCCACCGGGCAGCCGGGCGGGATGTAGGTCTTGGGGTCGAGGAGGCAGTACACCTCGCGCACCCCGGGGCCGGTGCGGTCGGGCACGTTGAACAGCACGCAGTTCTTGCCGAACGCCTCCTGAATCTGCCCGACGAGCGTCGGCAGGTCCACGTTCTCGGCGTCAAGCTTGTTGATGACGATGGCGCGCGACAGGCCCAGCTTCGTGGCCTCCTGGAACATGCGGCGGGTGGCCGGCTCGACGCCGTTGACCGCGGACACGACGACCACGGCCGTCTCGACCGCGGCGAGCGCTTCGAGGGCGGCGCCGATGAAGTCGGGGGAGCCGGGGGCGTCCAAAATGTTCAGGTGCTTTCCGCCGTGCTCGGCGTGGAGGACGTGGGTGTCGATGCTGAAGTGGTGCTTGTGCTCCTCGTCGTCGGCGTCGGCCACCGAGGTGCCGTCGTCCACGCTCCCGAGTCGGTCGACGGCGTGGGCGTCGAACAGGAGGGCGTCGGCGAGGGTGGACTTGCCCGCGGCCCGGTGCCCGACGAGGGCAATGTCGCGGACGTTCTCGACCAGGTGCTTGACGGCCATGGTGCGGCCTCCCGGGAAGGTGAAATGGCGGCCCGGCGGGTCGGGTGCCCGGGAGAGGTGGCTCGGCGGCGTGCGCGCCCCACGGGGGAGCCCCCGCGGGGTGGCGCGTCAGAGGAGTCGCCTGTCGGGCACGGCGGTCGCGCGGACCTGTTGAAGAACAGAACCGAGATCAATCGCGCCTTCGTACAGCGCCCGGCCGATGATCGCGCCCGGCAGCCCCGCCTGGGCCAGCCGCAGCACGTCGTCGGCCGAGCTGACCCCCCCGCTGGCGATGACGGGGAGGGTCGTCGCGGCCTTCAGCTCCGCCAGCGCGGCGAAGTTGGGGCCGGCCATCATGCCGTCCGTGGCGATGTCGGTGGACACGACCGCCGCCAGCGGGGCGTCCTCTACCCGGCGGGCGAGGTCGACGGCCTTCACTCGCGACACGTCGAGCCACCCCTCGGTGGCGACGTACCCGTCCTTCGCGTCCAGCCCCAGGACGATCCGCCCGGGGTGCGCGTCGGCAGCCCGGCGCAGCCAGGCGGGGTCTTTGAGCGCCTTCGACCCGAGGACCGCCCAGCGGATGCCCCAGGAGAACACGGCGTCGAGGTCGGCGTCGGTGCGGATGCCGCCGCCGAGCTGGCAGGGCACCCCGGCGGCCTCGACGATCTTGCGGATGACCGTACCGTTGACCGGCTTGCCGGCCTTCGCGCCGTCGAGGTCGACGACGTGGAGGCGGTCGGCCCCGAGTTCGACCCACCGGCGGGCGACGGCGGCGGGGTCGTCGGAGAACACGGTCCCCCGCGAGTAGTCGCCCTGCCGGAGGCGGACGCAGCGGCCGCCGAGGAGGTCGATCGCGGGGTATAGGAACATCCGGTTCGTCCGCGGCGCGGGGGAGAGGTCGCCGCTATTCTGATGCGGCCGCGCGGCGGAAGCAAGGGGGCAGGCGCATTTGCCGTTCACCGGCCGGGTCAGTCGGAAAGCGTGACCGCGACGTTCGCCACGCCCCCCGCCGCGACCTCGGCGGTAACGGTGCGTTCGAGTGGTGACCCGTACGTCATCCGGCTGATGAGCCCCGTTTCGGGGTCGCGGTCCTGACGCGCCGGCCGCCAATTCGGGTGCCACACCACCACCTCGACGCGACCCGCCGGCACCAGCGACAGCGTGAACCGCCCCTCGGCGTCGGTAACCGCCCAGTACGGGTGGTCCGACACGAACAGGTCGGCCTGCGCCCAGTAGAGCCCGGTCCCGCTCGACAGCTCGACCCGGCCCGGGCGCGCGAACGACCGCGTCCGCGGCTGCTCGGCGATGGGGAGCGACAGGCTGAAGAAGTCGTCGCCGCGTCCGCGGAGGACGTGGTACGCCGGTTCGCGTGACACCAGTTCCACACCCGTCCCGCGACGAACGAACCCGACGCGCTCCGACACACCCTGTCGGACGCGGATGGCGCCGTCGCCCACTTCGACGCGCACCGGCGCGTGGTCCCACGGCCGCGCCGCGGCGGGGTCGATTCCGCGGAGCGTGACCACGGCCCCTGCGAGGGTGCGAGTGGCGGTGTCAATCCGCGGCTGATTCGGTCCGGTCACGGTTTTCGTGACAAAGTTCCCGTCGCCGCTCGGGACGCCGTACAGGAATGTTGGAGCCGCGGGAAGCTCGCCGGCCCACGTCACGCGGCCGGTGATCGTGCCGCTCCGCGCCGCGTCGAACGAGCTCGCGGTGGGGACGCAAGCGGCTACCGGAGGCTCGGGCAGAAAAAGAGTCGGCTCTGACCCGCACCCCGCGGCGAACACGACGGCGATCCAGCAGCTCACGCGGCACGTCACGCCGTCACCTCGTCGGGGGGCCGCCGCGCGGCTAGCCTGGAAGGGTATCCGCACTTTTGGGGGCTTCCCGATGCCGACCACCGGCTACCTCGTCCGCCGCACCGCCGACGCCCCGACGGTGCCGTGCCCCTGCGGCGACAGCACCCGCGTCCTGACCGCGGCCGACGGGGCGCCGTTGTCGCTTCACGTCACGTCGATCCGCGACGCGGTGCGGCACTACCACCGGGACACGACCGAGGTGTACTACATCCTGTCCGGCACGGGCAAGATGGAACTGAACGGCAGCTGGGTCGAGCTGGAGCCGGGCACGGTGTTGTGGATCGAGCCCGGCACGCGTCACCGACTCGTCAGCGAGGAAGGGATCAGAACGGTGGTTGTGGCGCTACCGGCGTTCGACGCCTCGGACGAATATTTCGACTGAGACCGAATCCGATTGCTCCGCAACCGGTGGCCGCAAGTTGCGTCCGGGCAAGGACTCACGCCACGTCTGGGCCGGCGGCGTCGTTCCAACAGTAATTCTTCCAGTTGACTCAATAGAGTCGCTGCACATTAACTGGTTGGTGGTGCGGGCACACCGCCCCGGTCCCCGG
>DASPHQ010001067.1:0-6156 GCA_035629595.1 Urbifossiella sp.
ACAGGCGGGCCGTGTTGGCCGGGAAGTCCTCGAGCGTCACGACCCGGCGGCCGTCCGGGCTGAACACCGCCTTCGACACGAGCCGCTCGTGACCGCGGAGGACGCTGACGAGGGCGCCGGTCATCACGTCCCACACGCGGACCGTCCGGCCGGGGCCGTCCGGCGCCGCGAGGAACCGGCCGTCGGGGCTGAACCCCATCGTCCAGATCGGCTGCGCCTCCCCGCGGAAGACGTGCAACTGCGCCCCCGTGGCGGTGTCCCAGACGCGAACGCTGTGGTCCATCGACCCGCTCGCCAGCCGGGTGCCGTCGGGGCTGAACTCCAGGTCGGTGATGTCGCCCTCGTGCCCGCGGTACACGGCGCGGACGCGGCCGGTGGCCACGTCCCACACCTCGACGGTGTGGTTCGGCCCGGCCCGCGCCAGGACGGCCCCGTCCGGGCGGATGGCGTACCGGTACGTGTTCGCCACCCGCGGCAGGCGGCAGAGCTCGACCCCGGTCGCCGTGTCCCACACGCGGGTGGTGTCGTCGGAGCCGACGAACACAAGCCGGCCGGCCGGGGCGATGGGGTGGACGTGATCGATCTGTGGCGTGCCCAGGGGGGTGGTTCCGGTCGAGTCGTCGAGCCGGGAGTAGAAGTGCCGCCACTCCCAGTTCCGGTGCGCCTCGGGGGCGGCCAGTAGGGCGCGGCGGGCCGCCCCCACGTCGCTCAGCCGCAGCGCGCTCGACGCGGCGACGAGGTTCGCCCGGTAGCTCGCCTCCCGCTCCTTCCCGGCGACGGTCCGGGCCTCGGCGGCGGACCGGTCCGCCGCCGCCGCGCTGGCCTGCGCCTCACGCCACTTCCAGAGCACGCCGCTGAACCCGGCGACGGCCACCATCACCACCAGGGCCGACAGCCCCGCGACGGCCGGGTTCCGCCGCGCCCACCGGGCCGCCCGCCCGACAGGGCCGACGGGCCGGGCGAGGATCGGCCGCCCGGCCTGCCAGCGGGCCAGATCGTCCGCCAGCTCCTCGGCCGTGGCGTACCGCGCGGCGGGCGTCTTCTCCAGCGCCTTCAGGCAGATCGTCTCGAGGTCGCGCGGGAGGGACGGCTGGAGGCGGCGCGGCGACACCGGGTCGGCGACGCGGGTCAAGTGCATCGTGGCGGCTGGGGTGTCCCCGCAGTGCGGGACGCGGCCGGTGAGCAGCTCGTACAGGATGACGCCGAGGGCGTACACGTCCATCGACGGGGCGGGCTCCTCGCCGGCGACCTGCTCGGGGGCCATGTACTCCGGCGTGCCCATCACCAGACCGGCCTGGGTGACGAACCGGCCGCCGGCGTCGCGGTCGGGGCCGACCGCCTTGGCCAGGCCGAAGTCGGCGATCTTCGGCTCGCCGTCGGCGGCGAGGAGTACGTTGGCCGGCTTGAGGTCGCGGTGGACGATCCCGGCCCGGTGGGCGGCGTGGACGGCCCGGGCTACGGTTTCCACGGTGCGGGCGGCGGCCCGCGGCGCGCGGGGCACCTTGGCGGCCTGTGCGAGGCTGCCGCCGTCCACGAATTCCAGCGCCAGGAACGGGCTCGGGTGGGCCTCGCCGGGCCGCGGCTGGACGGTGCCGACCTCGAACACCTGGATGATGTTGGGGTGCTGGAGGCGGGCGACGGCCTCGGCCTCGACGCGGAACCGGTCGCGGGCGTCGGGGTCCGCCAGCGACCCGACGCGGAGCGTCTTGATGGCCACGTCGCGGCGCAGCGTGCGGTGCCGGGCGCGGTACACGACGCCCATGCCGCCGGTGCCGATCGTGGAGAGGACGGCGTACCCGTGGACGCGCGGCCACACGAGTTCCGGCTGCTGTTCCGGGGGTGGAGTCGTGGCCTCGGCCGGCGGGGCGCAGACAGTCGGGCGGATGACCATCCGGACGGTCGAACTCAAGGTGTCCTCCGAACGTTCGGTCGTCGCCGGATGTTCTGGCCAAGGATGGGACACGATTGAGGTCCGAGCAAACCACCGCGGCTCGGTGGCGTTGAATGACGCCCCGCCGTCACCACCTCCGCGGACTGCCGGCGGTGCAGGTCGTGGAGCCTGCCGAGCCGCCCGAGCGAACTCCTCGTGCGGTGCCGGCGGTTAGATGACCTCGGGGTGGCGCACGCGCTCGGCCGAGAAGTAGAAGCAGTCAGGCGTGCGAGAAGGACCGCCTACAGGAGTTGCTGTTCGACGTGTGCCGCGGGGTTCCCGTGCCGGAACACAAGGGGAGAGTGCGGAATCCACCGCCACCGGTAGCCGGGCGTGGGCGGGTGCCGTTCGGGGGTGTGACATCACCCCCGGCGGCGGGCGGGTAGAGTCGGGGACCCCCACCTTGGGGACGACCCGTGGCCCGCATCCCGCCCGTCGTGGTCTTCCTGCTGCCTGCCTACCGCCGCGCCCTGCCCGAGGGCCGGTTCCCCGTGCGTGTCGTGCGCGTCTACTTCCCTCGCTTCGGCCGGCCCAGCGGAACCAGTTCCACCCGCTTCAGCGCCTTCAGCTCGGCGTCGTCGGGGAACGCCTCCACGGCCAGGCCGTGCACGGTGGCCTACCAACCGCAGTCGCCAGCAGGAAATACCGTTAGTACGATGATGCGGTCGGACGTGGGGGCCGTTCGGCCGTGCCGTCGAGTGTGGCCCAACACCTTCTGAGCTGAGGTACAGCGATGGCGGACACCCCCGACGGTCCCCTCCGGTGTGTCGTTCACATCGGTTTCGCCGGGGCCGACACGTTGTTCAAGGCTGAGGACGCCGACAAAGCTGCCCTCACACTGGCACTCCAGAAGGAACTCGCCGCGCGGATCGAACGGTTGAAGCAGGACCTGGGCCTCAAACCCGCACACTTCCTGTGCGGCCTCTCGCAGCTGCGCAACGAGGCGGACTTCATCTTCACCCGAGTGTGCGCCGAGGCCGGCATCCCGCAGCGGATATTACTCCCGCAGCCGCCGGATCAGTACCTCCCCGCCGCTGACCCCGGCCCCGACTCCCCACCCGACGCGCACGCGGAGCTACGGAGGCTTATATCGTCGTCACACGTCATCGAGGTGAGGGGCGTGGCCGACTCGGCCAACCGCGAGACGCGTGTGGAGCAGACGGACTTCGAGATCGCCCGGCTGAGCGACATTGTCGTCTACCTGACCCGGGACCCGGAAGCCCGGCCGAACGACGCGCGCGACCTGATGGCGCAGGCTGTAGTCCGACGGACCCGCACGCTCGAACTGATCGTAGAGGTCACCGGCCAGCAGGTCCGTCTCAAGGACAACCCCCACAAATACGAGGCCGGCAGCGGTGAGCCGGTGGTGCCACGACTGCCGGAGGAGGTGGCGGACGTCCGGCTCAAGCCCGCGGAAGGACCCCTGCCCTCCTGCAGCGAGTACCTCGTTGCCCTGAAGCCCTTCTCCAGCCGGCGGGCCCGCCTGCGGAAGTGGTTCTTCCGGGTGGCGGCCATGCTAATCGTGTCGTGCCACATTGCTGCGACGGTGGCGGCGACGCTATTCCTGGTCTTCCACCGTCACGACCCCCCGCCCGCCGGGCCCCCGGCAGACGCACCTGCCGCCGCCGCCCCGGCCGATCCGCCCGCCGCTGGGACCCCGGCCAACGCGCCGGCCGCGAACCCGAACGTCACGCCCGCCGATGCTCCGGCCAACGCGCCCGCTGCGGCGCGCGCCGACCCACCCGCCAGCGCCCACGACGTGGAGGTCTGGATGATCGGGTTGCTCGTCGTCGAGCTGGCGCTGCTGGCAGTCGGTGCTGGCGTTCACTGGGTGACGCACCACCGCGAGTGGTCGCAAACGTGGGCGACCATCCGGACCCTCGCGGAGGTGGCCCGGTCGGCCGCCGCCCTTGCCGACTGGCACGCCCACCTGGCGTATCTGTTCCAATTGCCCCTGCCGGCACGCCTCCGGCCGGTGCTCCGAACGGTCAACGTTCTCCACATGCGGACATGCTGCCCGCCCGGCGGGTGGTCGAAGTGGGAGGCAGCGCGGGATTCCTCCTGGGAGAAGGTTCGAGACACGTACGTCGCCCGTCGGCTGGCCGAGCAGATCAGGTACTACGCCGGGGCACTCGGCCGGGCGAAGCGGTGGGTGCGGTCTGCCCGGCTGTGCTTCTGGGTGATGGCCGGGCTAGCGGTCGCGGCGGTCGTGGTGAAGGTGGCCCACTACGCCGGGTGGGCCCACCTGCCGGACCCGTACCCGGGGGTGCTGAGTGTGCTGACGATCGTCGCGCCGGTGCTGGCCGTCGGGGCGCTCAGTCTGGCCGCCGCGATGGACTGCTTCGCCCAGGCCCACATCTACTCGGAAATGGTGGAGGCGCTGAAGGAGCAGGAGCGCCTGCTGAAGGCGGCGCGGTCGCCCCACGAGTTCGAGCGGCTGGCGTTCGAGACCGAGGGGCGGCTGCTCGGGGAGACGGTGAACTGGTACTTCCGCCGGTCATTCGCCGAGGTGACCTGACCGGCCGGACCGGCCTCCTGATCACGAAGCCACCCAACCGCGTGCGGCCAGCACTTCTGCTTGATTCGCCCGACTGCGTCGTAGGCCGCCCAGAAGTCACTCAACAGCACCCCGCCGAATTCCTCCACGAAGAACTGGTCGAGGGCCGGGTGACCGCTCATTCCTTTACCACACTGACTCACCCCATACAATGACGCGAGCCTACCCGTTACCGCGAGGAAGTGTCATGCGGTCTGTCCTGGCGTTACTCATTGGGCTGCTGGTCGTCGCCCACCTGGGCTTCTTCGCTGCCGAGGCGATCCTGTGGGAGAGCAACCGGGAGATACGCGATAACCTCGGGTTCACGCGCCACGCGCCGGAGGAGGTTCACGAGGTGGCCAAGGTGGGCGTGAACCAGGGACTGTGCAACGCCTTCCTGGCGGCTGGCCTCGCTTGGGGCTTCTGGAAATACACCCGTGGGCGTCTGGAGGGGCGGCCCGTGCTGATCTTCTTCCTGGGGTTCATCGCCATCGCCGGCGTGGTCGGCTACTTCAGCATCAACCCGCCCGCGCTGTCGGCAAAGATGGGCTTCCTCGTGGGCCAGACCGGGTTAGCGGTGGCTGCCCTGATCGTGCTGCTTACTAGCCCGCCTCGGTAGCGCGTGCCGCGTTAGCTGCTCGCTCGGTGGTCGTCAACCCGTCGGTGGCGGTGCCCATGCTCCGCAGTACGTCCTCGACATTCAGCTGGTGAACCTTCATCGTCTTCGGACATCTCGCGCCGAGGGAGTCGAGCTTCAGCGGCCCCTCGCGGGCGAACGTGTCCCGCTCCGCCGGGGCGGCGACGGCCGTGGCGTCGTCCTCGCCCCGCCACCCGGGTCGCGGGTCCGGGGTTGCTAGAGCGCACTGCGCCCCTGGAGGAGCCGGAGTACCACGACCACCAGGATGATCACCAACAGGAGGTGGATCAGTCCCCCTCCGAACGGGGCGATGAACGCCCCCAACAGCCACAGGATGACCAGGATCAGGATGATCGTTTCGAGCGAGTAACGAGGCATTGGTCGTATTCCCTTCGGTTTGGATACCGCACTTTAACTGTCGGACAAAAGATGCACTTTGCATGCCGCTGACGCACCACCCCGGTCGGAATCGTTCAGCCACGTGATCCGGTTGCCAGGAGAGCGCTTCCAGCCGGGGCGCCGACTGTCAGGTGGAAGGTATAAGCGCACTTCCGGGAACCGGATCGACCGCCGGTCGACAGCGCGGATACGACGGGGATGTGGTCTCGGTCTCATGCCAGCGGATAGTCGTGGGACACGACCGCCCAATCCGACACCCTGTACGGGCTGTTGCAGATCGGCGTCACCGACGAGGCGGTCCTCTTCACCGGCTGGCTCCGCGACCGGTGGCGGCACCCGGACGCGCACGGCACCGGCCCACTCCAGCTCATGTACGGCGTCGACGGCCGGTCAGAGCTGACCGAGTTCGAGCTGCCGCACCTGGACGGGTACAAGGGGTCGAGGCCCGTCCGCGTCGGCAACGGCGCCCACGACCAGCTCCAGCTCGACATCTACGGCGAGCTGATGGACTCGGTGTACCTGTTCAACAAGTACGCCTCGCCGATCGGCTACGACGACTGGCGGAAGCTCCGCGACATGCTCGACTGGGTGTGCGACAACTGGCAGCGGCCCGACGAGGGGGTGTGGGAGGTGCGCGGCGGCCGGCGCGACTTC
>DASPHQ010001068.1:0-5412 GCA_035629595.1 Urbifossiella sp.
TTGGCGGCCTCGTGCTTGGGGAGCGTCAGCTTCAGGACGCCGTCGGTGTACACGGCCTCGACCTTGTCGGCGTCGACCAGGGCCGGGAGCGACACCGCCCGGGTGAACCGGCCGGCCGGCCGCTCCTGGCGGACCCACACGGCCCCCTGGATGTCGGCGGCGGGGCGCTCGCCCTGGATGGTCAGCTGGTTCCCCTCGGTCACGGTCACGTCGAGGGCGGCGGGGTCGAGCCCCGGCAGGTCGGCCTCGACGTACAGGGCGTGGTCGTCCTCCCACACGTTCAGCGGCGGGCCGGCCGGGGCGGCGGCGGCGAACGGGTTGACGCGGCCGAACAGCCGGGCCACCTCGTCCTGGACGGACGACACGTCGTGGAACAGGGCGTTGAACGGGTTCCGAACGCGGTTCATGGGCATCCTCGTTGGGTTGTCATGCGGGGAAAAGCCCCGCGGCTCGCCCCCGTAGAGGGGGACGCCCGGCCGGAGGATTCTCGAAAAAAGTGATTCGCGCCGAAAGCCCGGGGACGGCCGTCCCCGGGCTTCGCACCCGTCACCCCGTCCCGCCGGTCGGGGCGGTGCCGCCGGTGTTGGTGCCGGCCGGCAGCCCGGCCCAGCGGCGCAGTAGCAGCGTCACCCGCGTCCGCGGGGCACCGTCGGCCACCGACACCATTCCGGCCCACATCAGTAGCACGGTCGCCAGAACGACCACGAACGCCACCGCCGCCCCGACCGCAATCCGCCCGCGCAGGTCGGCCACCGGGTCGAGCACCTCGGCGCGCCGCTCCTGCACCAGCACCACAAACCCCGTCTCGGCCTCGGCCCCGCCGGCGCCCTTCACCCGCACCCGCTCCGCCGCCGCCAGCCACGACCCCTCGCCGTCGGCCGGGTCGACGTAGTCGGGCCACGCGCCGTCGCCGCCGCCGTCGGCCCACCGCACCACCGCGTCGGCGTAGTGGAGCGGCAGCACGTCCTTGCCGTCGGGCGGGTACGCCTCCAGGTACGGGTGGCGCAGCAGCAGCCCGCGCCGGCCGGTGGCGTCGGGCCGCGTGTCGACCAGGACCACGAACCGCTCGCGGCCCTCGTCGAGGCGCGTCTGGCCGCGGAGGTCGAGCGTGAGACCGAGGACGCCGAGCGGCTCGCCGCCCGGTTCGCCGTGCGGCCACACCGGCACGCTGAACGCCACCGTCCAGAACTCGTCGTCCCGCGCCATCTGCCGGCGGAAGGCGATCGACCGGTGCGGCTTGTCGATCACCGCCGGCGGCGGGCCGGTCTGCGCGGCGAACTCCTTCCCCAAGCCGTGGAAGTAGTCGCGGTAGCCGCGGTACTTGAAGCGGTGCTGCGGGTACGGCGGGGCGGTGCCGTACTGGAGGCCGTCGCGGGCGTCGGCGAACCAGATGCCCGACCGGCCGTTCTCGTCCAGCTGCGGGTCGTACCTCGCCTTCCGCAGGGCGAGCCAGGCGTCGAGCTCGTCGCCGGCCTTCGACACCCGGAGGCCGTCGGCCGAGAGCGCCAGCCACTGCCGCAGCGCCGGCTCGCGGGCTTCCGTTTCGAGCACCTGCCAGCGGTACTGCACCTGGAGCGCCAGCCGGTCCGCGGCCGACTTCGCGGCGAACCGGTTGCCGTCGAGCGCCCGCTGCACCAACTCGTCGGTGGCGGTCGAAACGGCGTCGCGGAACAGGACGGCGCCGATGCCGCCGATGAGCACGAGGAGCACGGCGAACCCGAGCGCGGTGACGGCGAGCATCGGCCGGCGGACGCGGCGGAGCCGCCACGCGTCGAGCGCGGTGACCACGGCCTGCGGGTTCGGGTAGCGCCGCGACGGGTCGGCGGAGAGACACTTGTCGAGAATCGCGGCCAACCCCGCATCGACGCCGGGAACCTTGCGGTGCGCGGCCGGCGCCGGGGCGGTGCGGATGAGGGTGCGGTAGGCGGCGAGCTGGTCGGCGAGCTCCCCGGACGCGGGGAGGGTGCCGGCGTGGGGGTCGTCGCGGTGCGGCGGGGCGCCGGTGAGCATCCGGTAGAGGACGGCGCCGAGGGCGTACACGTCCCAGCGGGCGTCGGGGGCGGCGCCGAGGTCGGCCTGTTCGGGGGCCATGTAGAACAGGGTGCCGAGCGCGGGGGAGAGTTCGTGGGTGAGCCGGGCCTGCCCGAAGTCGGCGAGCCGCGGCCGGCGGTCGTGGTCGAGGAGCACGTTCCCCGGCTTCAGGTCGCAGTGGAGCACGCCCTTGTTGTGGGCGTGGACGAGCCCCAGCGCGATCTCGCGGAACATCGTCACGGCCTGCGCCACCGGGAGCGGCCCGGCGCGCAGCAGGTCTTCGAGCGAGCCGTTCTCCAAATACTCCATGACGTAGTACGGCGGGTCGGAGTCCCAGCCGACGCGCAGCAGCTGCACGACGTGGCGGCTGTTGAACAGGTAGCGGAGTTTTTCGACCTCGCGGGCCAGCGCGGCCCAGTCGGTGCCGCCGCGGCGGGTGTAGAACTTGATGGCGACCTTGCGGCCGCTGTTGCTGTCGACGCCGACCCACACCTCGCCGTAGGCGCCGCGGCCGAGGGGGGTGAGGCGCTCGTAGCCGGGCACCGGCGCCGGCGGCCGGCCGCCGTGGAGGCTCAGGGCGCGGGCCTCCTCGCGGTCGGCGACGTCCATCACGGGGGTCGTCGGGTCGTCGGTCACTTCTTCCCCGGGGCGAGTTCCGCCCGGCACGCGTCGCGGAGGGCCTGAACGGCCGGCCCGAGCGCGGCCCGCACGTCGGCCGGGGCGGCCCCCGGGCCGGCGCGCTCCCACCGGTCGAGCAGGTCGCCGACCGCGACCATCGCCGCCTCGACGCCCTCCCCCTCGACGAGCACCAGCTCCCCGGAGTAGAGCCGCCAGAAGAAGCGGGTGTAGGACCCGACCTCCTCGAGCGGGTGCCCGTCGCGGGCGGCGTCGGCGAGCTTCCCGGCCGCCTTCTGGGCCTGCTCGTACCACCCCGGGCGGGCCTCGCGGAGGGGGACGATGTACTGGTCCTCGTCGGCCTCGCGGATGATGTCCCGGAGGGTGGTGCTCACGGCGAGCACCGCCTGGCGCTTCTGGGCCGGGGTGGCGTCGGGCCGGCCCACGGTGTCGAGTTCGGCCTTCTGGCCGTCGAGGAAGAGGGGGAACCAGGGCCGGTCGCGGAGGGCGGCCTCGAGCCGCCGCCAGCTCGCGAGCGCGGCCTCGCGCGCCCGCGGGGTGCCGGCGAACGCCAGCCGGGCGAGCGCCTGGAGCAGCTGAATCTTCCGAACGACGTGCTGCGCGGCCGGGTCCTTCTCCCACACCTGGACGACCAGCGTGAGGTTCTCGGCCGAGCGGGTGTCCTCGATGCTCATGTCCTCGAGGGCGTCCTGCTGGGCGGCGAGGAGCCGGCCGCGGGCCTCGGCGGCCGCCGCCCGCTCGCGCTCCCGGTCGGCCCGCTCCGCGGCCAGCGCCCGCTCGGCCTCGCTCCGCAGTTGTTCCTCGCGGGCCTGGCGGACCATCACCCACCCGCCGGCCCCGGCCGCGGCCGCGAGCAGGACGGCCGCCGCCAGGGCCAGCCCGCGCCGCCGGGCCCGCCGCTCGGCCGCGGCCCGCGCCTGCGCCTGCTCCGCGCGGGCGACCGCCTCGGCGCGTGCCACCTCGGCCCGGCGGAGCCGGTCGGCGACCGACTCCAGGTGGGCGGTCACGGCGGCCGCGACCTCCCCGGCGTCGGCGGGGCGGGCGGCCGGGTCGGCGGCGAGGCAGCGGACGGCGAGGGCGATCAGGTCCGGGTCGGCGCCGCACGCCACGACCCGGGCGTGGGCGTCGGTGAGGTCGGCCGCCTGCGCCTGGGCGAGGGTCGTGCGCGTCGAGGTGCCGACGTACGGCGGCCGGCCGGCGAGGATGGTGCACAGGATCCCCCCGAGGCCGAACACGTCCGACCGCGGGCCGACCCGGTCCGGTTCTCCGCGGGCCTGTTCCGGCGGCATGTACGCCGGCGTGCCGACCGCCGCGCCGGCGGGGGCGGGGTCTCCCGCGCCCGGTTCGCACGCCAGCCCCCAGTCCATCACCAGCACCTCGCCGAAGGCGCCGATCATCACGTTCTGCGGCTTCAGGTCGCGGTGCGTGACGCCGCGGGAGTGGGCGTAGGCGACGGTCTGGCAGATCTGCTCGAACCACTTGAGGAACCGCGGCAGGTCCTGGTCGGGTGCGGACCGGTCGGCCAGGAAACTGGCGAGCGTCCGCCCGCGGACCCGCTTCATGGTGAAGAACGGCTGGCCCGGATCGGCCTCCCCGCGGGCGTACACCGGAACCACCCCCGGGTGCTGGAGCCGCGCGGTGATGCCGGCCTCGGCCGCGAACCGGCGCCCGGCGGCCGGGTCCCCGCACAGGTGCCCGCCCAGCAACTTGACCGCCACTTCGCGGTCGAAGCCCGCCTCCCGCGCGGCGATCACCACGCCCATCCCGCCGCGGCCGAGTTCGTCACCCGCCTCCAACCCGTCGGGCAGCGCGGCCGGCCGCACCGCGCCGCCGGCCGCGGCGTACGTCGGCGTTTGGGACGGGTCGGGGGGGCGGGTGGCGTCGGGGTCGGGGGTCATGCCGCGGGCTCCGGCGAGGAGGTCGCTCCCGGCCCATCCTATCCGCGACGGTCGGACCCGGTATCCCGGCGGGGGCTGGCGGGCCCGGCACCGACCCGCGAGAATGACCACATCCGTTCTGCCCCGGAGCCTTGCGATGCCCCTCTCCCGCCGCGCCTTCCTCGGCACCGCCGCCGCCGCCGTCGCAACCCCGGGCCTCGCCCAACCGCCGAAGGCGAAGAAGCTCGTGCTGATGGCCGGCACCCCGAGCCACGGGCCGGGCGACCACGAGTTCAACGCCGGCGTCATGCTCCTGGCGAACTGCCTCAAGGACGTGCGCGGCCTGGAATGCGTCGTCCTCCGCAACGGCTACCCGGCCGACGATGCCGTCCTCGACACGGCCGACGGCCTCCTCTGCTTCGCCGACGGCGGCGGCGGCCACCCCCTGATCCGCGAGCGCCGCCTGGCCCGCATTGGCGCGCTGATGGCGAAGGGCGTCGGCCTGATGTGCGCCCACTACGGCGTGGAGGTGCCGCGCGACCTGGGCGGCCCGGAGTTCCAGCGCTGGATCGGCGGGTACTACGAGAGCGGCTTCTCCGTCAACCCGATGTGGCGGCCCGAGTTCGCCGAGTTCCCGCGCCACCCGATCGCCAACGGGGTGCGGCCGTTCGCCGTCCGCGACGAGTGGTACTTCAACATGCGCTTCCGCGACAACATGCAGGGCGTGACGCCGATCCTGACGGCCAAGCCGTCGGACGAGGTGCGCGACGGCCCGTACGTGTCGCCGCGCGGCCCGTACCCGCACATCCAGGCCGCGAAGGGCCGGGCCGAGACGATGATGTGGGCGGTCGAGCGGCCGGACGGCGGC
>DASPHQ010001069.1:0-2438 GCA_035629595.1 Urbifossiella sp.
TCGCCGCTCGCGGCGGTGCAGCGTCGATGCTGCATCGACGCGAGCGGCGAAGCCCCGAGCCGGGTCGGTCAGGAGGCGAAAATCTTCTTGAACCGCTCGTCCTTCAGGAGGTCGCCGCTCAGCTCCGGCGTCTCCTCCAGCAGCTTCTTGACGACCGTGTCGGTCGTGACACCCTCGGACGCGGCGGTGAAGTTCGTCAGGATGCGGTGCCGCAGCACCGGGTACGCCAGCGCCTTGATGTCCTCGGTGGCCGCGCTCGTCCGGCCGTACAGCAGCGCCCGCGCCTTCGCCCCCAGGATCAGGTTCTGCACCGCCCGCGGGCCGGCGCCCCAGCTCAGCCACTCCTTCACGAACTTCGGCACCCCCGCCTCGCCGATGCGCGTCTGCCGCACCAGCGCCAGCGTGTAGTGGATCACGTGGTCGCCCACCCCCACCTTGCGGACGAGGTGCTGGATGTCCATGATCTGCTGGCCGTCCAGCACCGGCGTGATCTCCTCGACCGCGACCCCCGTGGTGCGGCGGGCGATCTCGAACTCCTCGTTGAAGCTCGGGTACTTCACGAACACCTTGAACATGAACCGGTCCTGCTGCGCCTCCGGCAGCGGGTACGTCCCCTCCTGCTCGATCGGGTTCTGCGTCGCCAGCACGAAGAACGGGTTCGTCAGCTTGTGCCGCTGCCCGCCCACCGTGACCTGCCGCTCCTGCATGGCCTCCAGCAGCGCGGCCTGCGTCTTCGGCGGGGTGCGGTTGATCTCGTCGGCCAGCACGATGTTGGCGAACAGCGGGCCGGGGAGGAACTTGAACTCGCGGCGGCGCGTCTCCGAGTCCTCCTCGATGATGCGGGTGCCGGTGATGTCCGACGGCATCAGGTCGGGGGTGAACTGGATGCGGCTGAAGTCGAGCGACAGGCACCGGGCGAGCGTCGAGATCATCAGCGTCTTGGCGAGGCCGGGGACGCCCTCGAGGATGCAGTGCCCCTTGCTGAACAGGGCGATCAGCAACTCCTCGATGACGTCGTCCTGGCCGACGATGACGCGGGAGAGCTGCCGCTTGATGTCGTCGAACGCGGTCTTCAGCTTGCGGACCGCGTCGAGGTCGGTCGGGGCCATCTCGGCTGGGGTCATCGGCGGCGTCGCTTTCGGGGGTGGGTGAATTAACCGAGCCGGCGGCGTCAGCCGCCGGAGCTGGTCGTTATCGCTGGTAGATCGGCAGGATGCCCTTCTCCAACTGGAGCACGGTCAGGTTCACGGCCGTCGAGAAGACGTTGCCGACGAACCCGCTCTGCCAGCTCCCGTCGGCGCGGTTCTGGGACTCCGTCAGGTACGGGTACATCGCCTCCTTGTACTTCGTCCACGTCAGCCGCGACTCGGCCGGCTCCTCCGGGAAGAGTTCGGCCCAGCGGTTGTCGCCCAGCGCGTACATGGCCTGCGAGAAGTAGTACGTCTGGTACTCGTCGTGGGCCACCCGGCCGCGGGCCACCGTCGGCCAGATGTGCCGCTGGCAGTTCTTCAGCCACTTCTTCGGCAGCTCGCCGCGGTACTGCCCGCCGGAGAACCCGCAGCAGATGGCCGCGGCCGTCAGCGGCGGCCGGCCCGGCTGGTTCCCCGCGCCGCCGGTGTAGTTGTACACGATCCCGCCGTCGTTGGTCGTACACGCCTCCAGGTACGCCAGCGCCTTGTCGATCGTCTCCTTCGGCACCTTGATCCCGGCGTTCCGCGCCGCCCGCAGCGCCTGCAGCTGGGTGATCGTCACCGAGCCCTCGTCGAAGCTGTTGTTGTCGGTGGCGCTGACGTAGCCCCACCCGCCGATCTCGACCTCGCGCCCCTCCGGCTTGCGGTGCGTCTTGCGGGTCTGGGCGCGGGCGATGAAGTCGACGGCCTTGGTGATGACCGCCTCCAGCCGCTTCCGCTGCGCCACGTCCTCCTCCTCGCCGTAGCAGCAGGCGAGGAACAGGGTGCCGAAGCCCTGGCCGTACATGTACCGCTGCGTCTCGGTCGGGTTGTTCGGGTCGCCGAGGAGGCCGTTCTCGCGGACCCGCACGGGGGTCGTGAACCAGTTCACCGCCCGGCGGAGCTGGTCGCTGTACTTCCCCTCGCGGACGGTGCTCCCCTCCATCAGCATGGCCATGCCGGCGAGGCCGGTCATGCTGGTGGGGTACTGACCGCCGGTCGCCTCCCAGTGGCCGTCGCCGGCCTGGATGCGCTTCAGGTAGTCCAGGCCGCGGTCGATCGTGGCTTCCACGTCGGTCTGCTTCCGCGGTTGCGCGGCGGCGGGGCCGGGCGCGGCAAGGCCGGCGGCGGTGCCGGCGAGGGAGGCGAGGAACAGTCGGCGGTCCATGTGTGGGCCTCCGCGGGGGTTACGCGACGGGAAGGCGGGTCGAGGGATGACGAGCGGCGGGGCGGATTGTAACAACCTGGCTCGGGGCTTCGCCGCTTGCG
>DASPHQ010001070.1:0-2396 GCA_035629595.1 Urbifossiella sp.
CGGCGAGGTTTGAATCGAGTTCGCCTTCGTGTAGCGGCTACGGAGTCGCGCCGAATACACATCCGCGGACACGCGCTCGGCCCTGATCACGATCACGTAGACGTTGGCGTTTTCGGGCCCGTCGAAGCCGAACTCCATCACGCAGTCGACGCGCAGCGGCTCGCCGGGGGGATGCGGATACATCGTTCGACGTCGACCGACTGGTCGGCGGCGTCGATGAGCGCGAGGTCTTGTGCGAGAACGGAAGCGGTGGCCTTGTCAAGCCGGGTCGGCGGCGACGGCCCGCCGTTCGCACGCGCCGACGAGGACCCCACCACGCTCAACGCGAGACTGACGGCCGCCGCGACAAGAATCCTTCGCGTCGCAGCACTCATCGGAAGTTCCCCGCGCAGGGCAGCCGTGGCTGGAACGCGCACTGGGCAAGGATCACCTGTGGGAGCTCCGGTCTGCCCCAGCCAACGTTCTCGGTCATGAGAAACCGGGGCTGGTAGCTACCGCGCCCATAACCACGGTAGGAGTGGGCGATCGGGCGGATCTTGAAGCCCGGCGGCGAAACGCGGATCGAGTTCGCCTTCGTGTATCGCGTGCGGGGCTCGACGTCGTAGTCAGCGTAGAACAGGAGCCGGCCGACGAGCTCGACGACCCGCACCTCCACCGTGGAGAACTCGTCGAACTCAAAGAAGTACTCGACGACACAGTCGGCCCGCAACGCGCCGACACGAATACAGCGCCGCAGTTTCGGTACGGCATCCTCGCCCCAGTAGACCCCCATGTTCTCGGCGAGGACGGACGCGGTTCCCTTGTCGAGCCGGGTCGGCGGCCCGCCGTTCGCACGAGCTGTCGAGGACACCACGACGCTCAACGCGAGACTGACGGCCACCGCAGCAAGAGCCCTTCGCGTCGTTGCACTCATCGGAAGTCCCTTCGGACGCCTGCACTAACGCGGGGACGGTCCCCAACCGCCCCCGCACATCAACTACAAGGCCGTCAGTCGTCGCGGATTTCGCGGGGTTCGACTCCCCGGCGCGGCGCTCACTCTCATGATCAGGTTGTCGGCCTGCCGGTCATGCGACCGTGTAGCTGATCGTCACTGCCCCTTGCGTTAGGCCGGCTGGATCGGGAGTTACTGACCCGCCTGCGGGTACCAGCGAGGAGCCCCCGCCCCCGCCGCCACCGGCTCCGTCAAAGAGGCCGTCGTTCGGATCGAAGACGGCCTGGCCGCCCTGGCCGCCCCCATACAGGCCGCCACCGCCACCTCCCCCGCCGGCACCCGTGGTGGTGCTGCCGCCACCGCCCTGACCGAGGGCCCCGTCGCCACCCTTTTGTCCAGGCGTCTCACCCCCTTCACAGCCGCCGGTACCGCCGGCGCCGCCGCCGCCGCCCGAGGTGGCCGTGCCCGGCCCACCACCGCCGCCAGGCCCGGTAAAGCAGGCGAGTTCGCCCGAGGCGCCCGGCTGCCCGGCTGCACCCCCGACACCGCCGAGGTAGTCCCCGGGGAGCCCGCCACCTATGCGCGTGGGTGCGCCAGCTCCTCCGCCGCCACCCGCGACCAGGAGGCGCGGATCCGGGCTCAGACCGGCCGAAGACGGAGCCGTGCGCACATCCGACGCTCCCCCACCGCCGCCACCCCCGGCGCCGCCGACGCCGCTGGGGTGGTCACCCATTCCGCCGCCGTTAAAGCCGCCTGCGCTCGTGTAAAAGCCGTCGTCGCCGGGACCGCCGACCTCGACGTACAGCGTCTGACCGCCCCTGACGTGCAGGGTCCCCCTCGCGAGCGCCCCCGCACCGCCCGGCACAGGGCTCGGATAGCGGGGCCCCGAGGCACCGCCGGGCGCGCCGACCGCAACGACGTTCACGCTGCTGATGCCCGCCGGGACCGTGAACGTCTGGTCAGCGCCGGTGGAGGAGAACTGACAGCTCACGTTGGTCCCAGACTGAGCGCAGTTCGACGGCAGCGCCGCGCGGGCCGGCCCCACTCCCAACACCCCCGAGAACGCCACCGTCAACAGCCCCAGCACCGTCAAGCGCATCACGCGCGACATGCCCTTCCACCTCCCCGAATAGTGGAAACCGGCTGAACGGCGACCCTACGCCGACGCCGGCACACCGGTCAACGGGAGGTCCGAGGACGGACCTCGCGGGGTGGATGCCTTCGGGTTCAAGCCTCCCTCGCGCCGACTGTCGCCTCCGGACGACAGCCAGCGCTAGAGCCCAGCGGGCAGGGAGTCGTCGGGCTCTCGAGGGAGATGGTCGAGAGGCGCCGATTTCCACGGTCGGACCTCCCGAGGGCGGGACCTCACACCCCCGAGCGGGCGCGGTCCCCTGGGTCGATTTTTCCCAAACGAACACGCTTTGATTCAGCTCGGCTGGTCCGTTTCGTTACCCCCCGCACACGC
>DASPHQ010001071.1:0-4796 GCA_035629595.1 Urbifossiella sp.
CCGCCCGGGGCTTCCGCCCCGGGCTAGCGAAGGCGCCCTCCGGGCTCAAGCCCCGAGCCGGGTTCCCTGGTTCTCAGCCCGGAGGGCGCCTTCGCTAGCCCGGGGTGGCAACCCCGGGTGGCGTACGCGGACAAGCCAGCAACCATCACGCACCGAACACCCCAACCCCGCCGCCGCCATGCTCACCCGCCGCCGCCTCCTCCACGACGCCACGTTCGGCATCGGCTCCGTCGCGCTCGCACACCTGCTGCGCGCCGACCGCCTCCTCGCGCAGCCGCCGAAGCCGGAACTCGAGCGCCCGCACTTCGACCTCCGCCCGAAGCCGCCGCACCACGCCCCCAAGGCGCGGGCCATGATCTCGCTGTTCATGCAGGGCGGGCCGAGCCACATGGACCTGCTCGACCCCAAGCCTCGCCTCACCCAGCTCGACGGCCAACCCTTCCCCGGCGCCGTGAAGTACGACAACGCCGCCCAGGCCAGCTCCAAGGTGCTCGGCTCGCCGTGGCGCTTCACGAAGCACGGCCGGTCCGGCCTCGACGTGTCCGAACTCCTGCCGCACACCGCCCGGATCGCCGACGACCTGTGCGTGGCGCGGTCGATGCACACCGGGGTGAACAACCACGTCCAGGGCATCCACGCGCTGAACACCGGGCGGATCGTCTCCGGCCACCCCGTCGTCGGCAGCTGGCTGTGCTACGGGCTCGGGTCGGAGTCGCAGGAGTTGCCGGCGTTCGTCGCGCTGCCCGACCCGGCCAGCCTGCCGGTCAGCGGCGTCGAACACTGGGCGAACGGGTGGCTGCCGTCGCTGTACCAGGGGACCGTGGCCCGGCCGCGGGAGCCGCGCATCCCGAACCTCGACCCGCCGCCGCACCTCGCCGGCCGCCCGCAGGCCGAGCTGCTCCGCTACCTCGACGAGCTGAACCGCGCCCACCTCGCCGAGCACCCCGGCGAGCTCGACCTCGACGCCCGCATCGCCGGCTACGGCCTCGCCGCGCGGATGCAGACGGCGGCGCGGGAGGCGATGGACCTGAGCCGCGAGTCGGCGCGGACGAAGGCGCTGTACGGCATGGACGACCCGGCGAGTGCCGAGTACGGCGCCCGCTGCCTGATCGCCCGCTGGCTCGTCGAGCGCGGGGTGCGGGTCGTGCAGGTGTTCACGTCGAACCAGGCGTGGGACAGCCACGGGTCGATCCGCACGGCGCTGCCGGCGGTGTGCCGCAAGACCGACCAGCCGTGCGCCGCGCTGGTGAGCGACCTGAAGCAGCGCGGGCTGCTCGACTCCACGCTCGTGGCGTGGGGCGGCGAGATGGGTCGGCTGCCGGTGGTGCAGAACGACGCCGGCGCCGCCCGGGTGGGGCGCGACCACAACACTTATGGGTTCACGTGGTGGTTCGCCGGCGGCGGGTTCAAGGCCGGCACGGTGTACGGCGCGACCGACGAGTTCGGCCACCACGCGGTCGTGAACCCGGTGTCGCAGCACGACCTCCACGCGACGCTGCTGCACGTCTTCGGCCTGGACGCGCGGCGCCTGGTGTACCGCCGCGGCACGACGGAATTGACGCTCCTGAACGGGCAGGAGGGCCGCGTGGTGTCTGAGCTGCTGGCGTAGCCTGACCCCACGCGTCCAGGGTGGCTGCTCCGTCGCCGTCGGCCGCAAGTTCTGCTCGGGCAAGGACTCGCGGCGAGACCGACCCGGAGGCGTCGTTCCAATAGTGATTCTTCCAGACGACTCAATGCTTCTGGGACTGGGTCCCCCTCTCGCCTGGAACCAATGATCCGCGTCCGAACGACACGCTTGTCGAACCCCGGCGGATCAGCCAATCCGGCATCAGGGGGCTGGCGGCACGGCCCACAGGTACGCCGCCCCGTCGTCGCCGACCGACACCGCGGACGCCCCGTCCGGGGTGAACGCCACCTGCTCCACCGACCCGAGGTGCCCGTCGAACCGCCGCACCTCGCGGCCGCCGACCGCGTCCCACACCCGCACCGACCGGTCCTCCCCGCCCGTCAGCAGCCACCGCCCGTCGGGCGAGAACGCCAGGCAGCGCAGCTGGTGGTACTCCGGCGACGGGTACTTCCACCGGTACGGGTCGAAGCGCCGGTCGGCCGCCACGAACCGCTTCACCTCCCGGCCGAACGTGTCGAGGATCAAGACCTCCCCGTCGGGGACCGCGCAGGCGACCCGCCGCCCGTTCGGCGCCGCCGCGACGGCCTGGATGGTGTTGAAGAACCCGTCGCCGCCGGGCAGCTCGAGCTTCTTCTCGCGGAGCGACTCCCCGGTCCGGGCGTCGGTCACGCCGAACACCTTGTACCGGCCCCACACCAGCCGACCTTCCGTGCCGAACGCCGCGGCCGAGACGGTGGCGTCGGTCCACAGCACCCGGCCGGCCGCCACGTCGAAGACGCGCATCTCCTTCCCCCAGTCGCCGGCGAGGAGGAGCGCCCCGTCCGGGGAGAACCGATGCAGCCGCGCGTGCCCGGCCTTCGGCGTCGTGGGGTGCAGCGGGGTCGCGTGCCCGTCGGCGAGCCGGACGAGGCGGACCTCGCCGCCGTCCCCGCCGACCGCGGCGAGCCGGCCGTCGGGCGCCACGTCCAGCGCCGTCACCGGCCGGCCGGCCGCCGCGAGGGGACGAACGACCTTTCCGGTCGCGGCGTCCCACAAGTCGATCCGGCCCGCCTGGTCGGCGATCACCAACTGCTTCCCCGGCGCGACGATCGCCGCGCGGATGGGGCGGGTGTACCCGGCCGCCGCCCCGACCCGCGCCCCCGTCTCGGCGTCCCACCGGGTCACGGTCCCGTTCGCGTCCGCGGTCACGACCGTCCGCCCGTCCGCCGCCGGGTGCATCAGGCGGACGTGGTGGCCGTGGGGGATGCGGAACGCGGGCAGTTCCGCCCCGGTGGCGACCCGCCAGCGGTGGATGACGCCCGCAGCCGTCCCAAAATGCACGACCTCGCCGTCGCCCGAGAACCCGACCGCGTAGGACGGATCGTTCTTCACCACCGCGTCGGCCGGGACCGGGACGGTCGCCGTCTTGGTCCCCGCGGCCACGTCCCACACCTGCACCTCGCGCCGGTCGTGGACGACGGCGAGCCGGCGGCCGTCGGGGGAGAACGCGAGCCCGTTCTCGAACCCGTTGGACGCGGTCGAGACGGCGAGCCGGTGAGTCACCCGCCCGGTGACGGCGTCCCCGAGGACGACCGACTCGCGTTCCTCGGCCCGCGCGAACACGGCCGCGTCGGGGGTGAGAACGCCGGCCCGAAGCGGCCGCACGCCCACCTCCTTCCCGGAGGCGAGGTCGAGGAGCCGGAGCCGGTCGGCGTCCTGGAGCAGGAGCTTCCCGTCCGGGGTGAACTGGCACAGGGCGTAGCCGTGCTTCCGCTCGGGGAGGCGGAGCACCTCGCGGCCGGTGTCCGTCTCCCACGCGGCGGTGAGCTTGTCGTTGAGGACGCAGGCGACGTACTTGCCGTCGGGCGAGAACGCGAGGCCGGGGTTACCGTAGTACCCGTAGCCGTCGTGCTTCAGGGGGATGCGGCGGAGCGGCAGGCCGGTGTCGAGGTCGGCGATCTGGAGGAGGTCCGACGACACGGTCGCGACCCGCCGGCCGTCGGCCGAGACGGCCGCCGCGGCGAGGTAGCCCGGGTGGCGGAACCGGTCGTCGGCGAAGCGCCGGAGGGCGCCGGCGGGGAGGTTCTCCGCGGCGGGAGCGGGGGCAGCGGGCGGCGTCGGCGCGGGCGGCTGGTCCGACCCGCGCGGGGTGGCCATCACCGCGACACCGCTCGCCGCGAGTACGACGGACAGGAGGGCTGCCCACGCCAGCCGCGGCGGGGCAGTTGCCGCGAGCGCTTCCACCGCCGGCGGGACGGGCGCCGTCCCACCTCCGCCGAACCCGACGGTTGCCGCGGCGAGCGCCGCCGGGACCGCGGCGCGGAGGCCGGCGGGGTCGAGGGCCGCGAGCACGACGGTGGCCGGGCCGACGCCGCGGCGGAGGAGCCGCGCGCGGAGGAGGTCGCGCCCCGCATCGACCCGGCGGCGGGCGGTGTTGAGCGAGACCCCGAGGCGGACGGCGGCTTCGTCCCGGGTGAGGCCGTCGAACAGGCACAACAGGACCGGGGTGCGGAGCCGCTCGGGGAGACGGTCGAGTTCCTCGTCGAGCACCCGCCGGAGGTCGCGCCAGACCACGCCGCCGAGCGGGTCCGCGGGGTCGGCCACGTCACCCGGCAGGGGGGCGGGCCGCCGCCGGGCCAGCGCCCGGCGGGAGACGCGCACGGCAACGCGGTGGAGCCACGCCGGCAGGGCACGGGCGTCGCGGATGCTACCTCCCCGGCGGGCGAGGCGGAGGAACACGGCCTGGAAGGCGTCGTCCGCGTCGGCGGCGTTCCCGAGCGCCCGGCGGCAGACGGCGAGGACGACCGGCCCGTGCCGGCGGACGAGGACGCCGAACGCCCGGTCGCGGTCGCCGGCGAGGTAGTCCCGGAGCAACTCGGCGTCAGTCCGGGTGTCGGGCGGGTCGGACAGGCGGGACAGGCCGCGACGGACGGCGGTGGTGGTCATGCCGGCTCCCGGGTTCGGTCTCTACCGGAATAGGAGTCCGTACCCGGGCGTCGGCGCCCAACAATTTCGCCCGCCCGGGGCAGACCCGGGCGGTCGGTCCGGCTCACAAAGCGTCTTGAAACTAGGCGGCCGGGTATAAGCGTCGGAGCATCCGGTGGATCATGGCGGCGTAGATCATCGACTCGCTGTTGTCCGGGTCGACCTCGTGGTCCTTGCCCAGCCGGCGGTACTTCCCGAACCACGC
>DASPHQ010001072.1:0-4680 GCA_035629595.1 Urbifossiella sp.
CTCGGGCTGATTATGGGCCAGGTCGTTGGTGCCGATCATCACGACCGCCACGCCCGCGTTCGTGGCCGCCAGTTCCCCCGGGAGTGTTTGGAGGAGGTTCGACGTGCGGGAGCCGGGGAGCGCGCTCGTGGTCGGCCCCGAAAACGAGCCGCTGGCGCGATAAGCAGCCAGCGTGTCCACCAGGTCGGGTCGCACGGCCGCGAGCCCGGCCGGGTTGTACCCCGGACTGCCGTACCCGGTCAGGAAGCCGGTGGTGTAGCCGTTGATCGTCGCCGAGTTGCTGTCCCCCGCGATGAGCAAGGAGGTGGGCGACCGGCCGACCAGCTGCCCGCGCGCGGCGATCACGCGCACGGTGTCGATCACCGCGGCGTCGTCGGCCGGTACGACCGGAAGATTCTGGAAGGCGGCGGCCGGAACCTCGCGGGGCTCGAGCGCTTCGACCGCGAGGGCGGGGCGGGGCATGGCGGCACGTCCGTGGCCGGGGGGGGTTCCGTACCCCGCAGTCTGCGCCGCTTCACGCCGATGGGCCAACTCCTGACGCGCCGATCCGCCCGAACCCGCGGGAAGCTGTTGACACGACCCGCAGCGGCGGTATGGTCCGCGGCCTGAAACCGTGTCGCCGCCGCAGGGGGAAACTGTACGGCGGCGACCCGGCAAATGCCGATTAACCCGGACAGACCGTAATGTCGGACGCGACGACCGCGGTGGCGGCGCTCAAGGAGAACATGCGCCGGTTCGCCGAGGCCCGCGGGTGGGAGCCGTACCACTCGCCCAAGAATCTCGTCATGGCGCTGGCCAGCGAGGTCGGCGAGCTGTGCACCGTGTTCCGATGGCTGACGGCCGACGAGTCGCGGCGGCTCGACGACACGCCGGGGCTGCGCGAGGCGGTGGCGGACGAACTCGCGGACGTGGCGAACTGCCTCTTCCTGCTGAGCGTCCACACCGGCATCGACCTGACGGCCGCGGTGATGGCGAAGACGGCGAAGAACGCGATCAAGTACCCGGCTCCGTCGCCTTCGGGGGAAGGCGGCGGAGCCGGGGGAGACACGCCGGCCGCGGGCTGACGCGTCAGGTCGGGGGACAGTGACTTTTCGCTCAGGGGGACCAGGCCGTGCGTTCTCGAACCCTATTCAAGGCCGCGGTGTCCGCCGCCGCGGTCGGTCTGGCCGCCTTCGGGACGGTCGCCGCCCAGCCGCCGCAGTCGTCGTCCGGCAAGTTGCCGCCCGCCGGCAGCCCACTCCCGGCCACCACCGTTCGCCCCTACGGCGAGTGGTCGCCGACCCCGGCCCCGCCCGGCGGCTACACGCCGAAGCAGGGCGTCGTACAGGCCGGCGGCGTCCTGCCGACGCCCCCGGGATACCTTCAGAACTCGCAGCAGCCCGGCAACACGGGCCGCCCGAACACGCCGGTAATGACCGGCCAGGGAGGCGTGCGGCCCGCGGGCGCCTTCGACCTGCCGCCGCCGAACCTCGACATCCCGAACATGAAGGGCGGCGCCGCGCCGGTGCTGACGGAGCCGAACCTGTCGAAGTTCGCCCCGCTGCCGACCGCCACCGACCCGAAGCCGCCGGTGCCGGTGGTGCCGCCGGTCGGCCGGGCGCCGGCCGCGCCGCCGCTCGTGCCAAACGTCGGCAGCCTGCCCGCCCCGCCGCCGCTGGTCCCGCCGGCCGCCACGTCGCCGCTCGTGCCGGTGCCGCCCGCGGTCGCCGCGCCCGCGGCCCTGCCGCCGGTCGGCCCGTCGGCGCCGGTCATCCCGAGCGCCCCGCCTGCCGGCGTCGTGCCGCCGGCCGCGCTGCCGGCTCTCCCGCCCGTCGGCGTGGCCCCGACCGCGCCCGCCATCAACCCAGGGACGCCGCCGGCGTTCACGCAGCCGACTCCGCCGGCCGTCGCCCCCGCGGTGCCGGCCGTTCCGAACGCCACCCCGGCCGCCGCCCTGCCGACGCGGGCGACGCCCTCGGTGGTGGTGGAGACGGTCTGCCCCGAGACGGTGTCGTTCGGCCAGGAGTACCAGTACAAGCTGATCGTCCGCAACGGCGGCAGCTCGGCCGTGTCGCACGTCCGCGTCGAGAACGAGCTCCCCGGCGGCGCCCGGTTCGTCGGGTGTGAGCCACAGGGCGAGCTCAACGGCGACCGCCTCGTGTGGGCGCTCGGCAGCCTCGACGCCGGGGCCGAGCGGCACCTGAACGTGAAGGTGAAGGCGGGCGACGAGGGCGAGGCCCGCACCCGCGCCACCGTGACGTTCGCCGCCGCCGTGTCCGGCCGCACGCACGTCACCCGGCCGCGGCTGACGACGACGGTCCGCGGGCCGGAGTCGGCGCGGGCCGGCGAGGACGCCCGGTTCATCATCAACGTCACGAACGGCGGCTCCGGCCCTGCCAACCGCGTGCTCGTGCAGGCCACGCTGTCCGACGGCCTGTACCACGCCCAGGCCCAGAAGGGCGGGCTGATCGAGGCCGAGCTGCCGATGGTGAAGGCCGGCGAGGTCCGCACCGTCGAGCTGAAGCTCGGCGCCGCCAAGTCCGGCTTGCAGAGCCTACAGATCATCACCGCCGCGGACGGCAGCCCGGACGCGACGGCGAAGGCGTCGGTGAACGTGGTCGAGCCGATGCTCGTGGTGCGGCAGGCCGGGCCGGGCAAGTGCCTGGTCGGCGGCACTGACCCGACCTTCGAGATCGAGCTGACCAACCCCGGCACCGCCGCGACCGACCCGATTCAGGTCCACTCGGTGCTGCCGGACGGCTTCGACTTCGCCAGCGCCAGCGACGGCGGGGCGGTGGCGACGGGGAACGCCCGGACGGTGTCGTGGCGGCTGCCGGCCCTGCCGGCCGGCGGGAACAAGAAGGTGACCCTGCGGCTGCGGGCGACCGTCGCCACCGAGGGGAGCCAGCTGCGGACGGTGGCGCAGTCGGTGGCCGGCGACGTGGTGCCGGTCGGCGGGGCGGCTCCGGGCGGCGTGGCGGTGCGGCCGGCGGGGCGCGGGCTGGAGGCGCGGACCGAGTCGGTGATCGCCGCCGAGGGGCTGTCGGCCATCCGATTCGACGTGACCGGCCTGGAGAACCCGGTGATGGTCGGCCGCGAGGCGACCTACGAGATCAAGGTGTCGAACCGCGGCACCGGTCCGTGCCAGAACGTGCAGTTGGTGGCGGTGCTGGCCGACGGCACCGAGTTCATGGGCGCGACCGTCGGGGCGACGAACCAGGCCGCGGCCGTGCGGGCGCAGGGCCAGCAGGTGTCGTTCGAGGTGATCCCGGCCCTGGGCGTGCGAGCCGAGCAGGTGTACCGCGTGCGGGTGCGGGCGACCGCCGCGGGCGCCTTGTCGTTCCGGGTCCAGCTCTCCTCCGACCAGCTGCGGACGCCGCTGGTCAAGGAAGAGAGCACGACCTTCTACATGGAACAGCGCTGAGTGAAGGCCGGCGAGCGGCCTGCGTGAGCGGGCTGTACCTGAGCGTGTCCGACACGCAAGAGAACAGCCCGCTGACGCGGGCCGCTCGCCCGGCACGAGTTGTGTGGTGACGCGATCCCGCTGGGGGGCGGGGTTGCGGGTTGGCGGGGGTGCTTGCTACCATCCGGCGGCTTTCGACCCGGGTCCGCCCGGGCGGGGGAAGGAGCCCGTTCATGAGCGTGGGACGTGCGCAGCGCCAGCGGCAGAAGCTGCACATCCGGTGGATGATCCGGCGCGACATGCCGGACGTGCTGGCGGCGGAGCGGGCGAGCTTCGAGTACGCCTGGACGGAGGACGACTTCCTCCGCTGCCTCCGCCAGCGGAACTGCATCGGCATGGTCGCCGAGAGCGACGACCCGATGGGGCCGGCCCCCGGCGTGCGGGTGGCCGGGTTCATGATCTACGAGCTCCACAAGACGCGGCTCCACATCCTGAACTTCGCCGTCCACCCGCTGGCCCGGCGGAACGGGATCGGCGGGCAGATGCTCGGGAAGCTGGTCCACAAGCTCACCACGCACCGCCGGCTGAAGATTACGCTGGCGGTGCGGGAGCGGAACATCGACGCCCAGGTGTTCTTCCGCGACCACGACTTCCGCGCGACGAAGGTGCTGCGGAACTACTACGAGGACAGCGGCGAGGACGCCTTCCAGATGGAATACTGGGCGCCGACCGACGACGCCGATGAAGAGGACGGCCCGGTCAACCGGATCGCCCAGTACGAGGAACGGTGAGGTGTGGAAGCCCGGGGAAGGCTGCTGTCCCCGGGCTTTCCGCCCGGACAGGGAGAGACGCCCATGCGGACGGTGACGCGGCGGTTGGGGAAGGCGGCGGCCGCGCTCGTGCTGGCCGCGGGCGGGTACGCGCTGCTGTCGCCCGACCGGCCCGCGACGGCGCAGCCGGCCGCGCCGCAGTGGATGCGGTCGTCGTCGCCGCTGTCGCCGGCCGCGGCCGCGGGCACGCCGCTGCCGCCCGCACACGGGGCGATCATTCCCGCGAGTGCGATCCTGCCCGCGGCGCCCCAGCTCCCGGCGCTGCCGAAAACGCCGCCGGTCCCGCCGCCCGCGCCGCCGATGGCGCTCGACTTCAAGGCGCCCGCCGCCCCGAAGGTCCAGTCCGTACCGGCGCTGCCGGTTGCCCCGCCCGCGCCACCGGCAAAGTCGGCCCCGCCGGCACAACCGCCGGCACCGGCGAAGACGGTTTCTCCCTTGCGTCCGGCGGACGCGGGTAATAGTGTCAAG
>DASPHQ010001073.1:0-11891 GCA_035629595.1 Urbifossiella sp.
CCAGCCCGCCGTCATTCGAGGCCGAACTGGCTGGGGGGGAGTCCGAGAGCGAGCCGACCCCTAGCCAGCTGAGCGGCAGGAGCACCTCACCAGCCTCCATGACTTCGGAGCTAATGGTCACGCCTCCCGCCTACAGATTCGCCGAGGTAAATCCCCACCCGCCGAAGTCCGGCCGCGATCCGCATCTCCCTACCGACGACAACCTACAACGATTTGCGGCGGAGTTTCCTGACGCCGCCGACGCGAAGTTGCGGCATCCGGATCAGAATGATGGCGGAGGGGGCTTGCACCGCCCGAGTTGTTTGGGAAGATGGAGCCACGTCGGAATTCTTGAACAGAGCGGAGATAGCCACGTGACCGGTCGGGAGATGCAGGCGTTGCGCGACGTCCTGTGCGATGCCTTCACCGAGCAATCGTTCCGGGAAATGCTCCTGTTCAGTTGGGACAAGGACCTTGAGGACCTCTCCGAAGAGGGGACGTTGCCGGAGCGCGTGCTGAGCGTCATCCAAAGCGCCCGGCGCGAGGGCTGGCTCGATGATTTCGTCCGGAGCGCCGCCGAGGCGAACCCAGGCAACCCCGCGCTAAGGGCCTTCCGCAGCACTTACGCCGACGCCCAGAGTAGGAGGGGTGACAAAGGCGCTGCCCAGCCGAGCCACAAACCCGAACCCGCCCAGCCCGGTGGCGCGGCGGGCCCGCAGGTCAACCGCGCCGACAGGAACCTGCCAAGTGGCGGGAAGACGCCGGGAACCGAGCAGTCAGGTCGGGGTAATGCCGTCGGACACATTTTCGTCTCCTACTCTCACGAAGACGCTGATCTGGCGGGTACCCGGCGGTCCGGAGCTCTCGTGCCAGCCGCCGAAACCGACCTCGCGGTGGTGCTCGCGGCCCGGGTGCCGGAGGAACTGGCCCTGATGGTCTCCTTGAAATTAAGAGAGTCGCCCGAAGACATTGCTGCGGCGGCCCGGGAACCACACCTGACCGGGCCGGTGCTCCTTCGCTGGGCACAGGAGCGGGGTCGGCTAGGCGAGTTGAGGGCTGCGGTATCAGCGTGGGATCGCGAGCGACCAGCCGCTTCCGCCGTCGAGCACCAGCGGCGGCCAGCCGCTTCCGCCGTCGGGCACCAGCGGCGGCTCCGTAGGGCACTTCTCGACCAGTTCCCCCACCCGGAAGACCTGACCATCCTGCTCGCCGATTCGCTCGACGTGCATCTCGACCATGTGGCCGGTGGGGGCAATCAGACGGAGGTCTGTTTCAACCTGGTGAGGTGGCTGTGGGTGGACAAGGTGAATCGGCTTCGGCCGCTCCTCGACCTGGCGGCAGAGGAGCGGCCGAAAAGCGGGGAACTCGCCACTCTGAAGCGAGAGTTGTCGGCCGATTGACCCAGGTGTGGAAAGGCCCGGGCTTCCGGCAGAGGTGCGCCGTGGGAGTGGAGAAGCACCGTTAACCGGTTACCGAGAAGATGGGCTCGGCACTGGAGGCTATTGTACTCCGGCATGGCCGGCCGCTGCTGCCCGTGGTCGCCGCCACTCTCATCCTGGATACCACTGATGGGGGCGTCTGGCGGGAGCGTTTGGATGTGCCAGGAGGCCTGAACGGGCTGGCCCCGCGGGTGAGCGTGATGCCGAACAGGGTGTCGAGGATGGCGGCCAGCCGGATGAACCGGGCATGCTCCGGAGCAACATTACGTGAGGGCAACCAATGATCGACCAGCAACAACTGATAGACGATTCCAAACCCTTCGCCATCTTCCAGGCGTCGGTGAACCTGTTTATCAGCCACAAAGCCGAAGACGCGAAGTCGGCGCGGGAGATCGCACACAAACTCACGTTCCTGGGCCGGGAGCGGCTCAACGTTTTCGTCGTCGAGGAGGAGCCGTTCAGTACCGGCTACTGGGATCACACCCGCCGGCAGCTTGTCCAGGCCGACATCCTCGTCCTGCTCTACACCGACCCGCACCAGGAGTGGGACGCCTGGTTGTACGAGAGCGGGTTCTTCGACGGGAGGCTGTGGCCGAATAACGCCAAGCGGCTGTTCGTCCTCCACGCCGAAGAGGTCAACCTCCGTGCCCCACTCGCATACTTCGACAGCGTGGAGGTGTCGCGCACGAAGCGGGAAGACCTCGAGCGGTTCCTTCGCCAGGTGTTCGAGGAACCACCCAGGCACGGCGTCGAGCCGATCAACCCGCTCCTGATGCACGAGGACAATGCAACATTCCGCAACCCGTTGGAGGATGCCATTATCAACGCTGTGTGCGGGTCGTGCGAACACCGAGTGTTCGCCCGCGAGGTCCGCGTCGAGGTTGGGATGTCCGCGCTCGAGGGGGCA
The DNA here is from genome assembly GCA_035629595.1 of Urbifossiella sp. Taxonomy (GTDB): domain Bacteria; phylum Planctomycetota; class Planctomycetia; order Gemmatales; family Gemmataceae; genus Urbifossiella. The sequence continues at coordinate 2,326 of DASPHQ010001073.1, forward strand.
CGTGATCACGAAGTGCCGGCACTCGCCCGCGTGTTCGGTGACGCCCCGACGATGGGCCTCTTCGGACTCCGCGAACGGCCCAACGGCTACCCCTGGAATGAATTCTACCAGGGAATGGACGGCGTCTCGGACAACACCTCCGACTGGGCCGGGTCGCTCGCCGCGCTGATGCGGGACATCGCATTCTCGGACCGAGACCTGCCGTCCACTGGGCTGCCGCTGTACCGCCAGCGGGACGCGTCCGGGCAGTCGCGGGTCTACCGCCCAGCGATCCGGCTCTTCCGACTGAAACAGGATGTTGCCTCGTTCACGGTCATGTTCACCGACCTCCCGGTGGAGACGACCGCCGAGCGGCCGGGGGCTGCCACCTCGCTCGCCCAGGCCCTGACTGTGGCCCGGATGCTCCGGTGGGGGGTACTCCAAGACCTGGACGACCGGATCCTCAAGTTGATCACCCGCCGGCCGAAAGCCATCGAGGGTGACGGCCCGTGGCAGGAGCAGGTCGCTGCGGAGGTCCACCGGTTCTTGGGCCAGAAATTGACCGTCATGGTCGAGGCTCGCAACCGGGGGTATCGGCGGGAGGAGATGCTTGGGTACTTCCAGGGACCTCAGAAGGAGGAACTGGACGCGGTGTTATTCAAGTGGGACCAGTGGGTCGAGCAGGCTAAGGAGGTTGCGGATCAGTTTGCTCAGCACGCGGGAGATGTCAACGCGATCCGCGAACTGACCCGTGAGTGTCTTGAGTTGAACAAGAGGTACATGGTCCTCTGCGCTGAGCGGTACACCGAAGCCCTCCGGAACATGTAACCCCGGACGCCCGATCACCCGACTTAACCCGCCCCCTCAACCATACGGAAGGACCGATGCTCCCGCCCGGTGCCCAGTTCGAGAAAGAGCTTCGTAGGGCGATATTGGACGCCTACCCGGAGCACGACGACCTCAAAATGCTGGTCAAGGATACACTCGGGGTGCCCCTGGGGCAGGTGTCGCTGGCCGGAAATACGGAGGCCGTCGCGTTCCACTTAATCGAATGGTCGCGGGTCCGCGGCCGGCTGTCGGAACTGGTCGCGGGGGCCGCTGCCGAGCGACCCCGCAGCGAGAAGCTCAAGGCCCTCAGCCTGCGGTTCGAGTTTCCCCCGGCCGCTGAGGGCCAGGAAGAGCGGATCGTCCGGGAGGACGTCCCGTTTGAGAACGCCGGCGAGTGGGCCGCCCGCTACAACCGGTGCCGGGCCGCCGTCTGCCGGATCGAGCCGCAGCCGCTGGCGGAAAGTAACGTGGGGTTCGGGTCCGGCTTCCTGGTCGCCGCGGATGTACTGCTGACCAACTTCCACGTCATCGACCATCCCGGCTGGAAGCCGGACCGGGTCGTCCTCCGGTTCGACTGCGAGACCGGGCCGGACCGGAAGGAGACGGCCGGGCGGACGTGTAAGCTCGCCGCCGACTGGAAGTGGGCGGCGAGTCCGAGGGTGGCGGACGGGGGACTCGACTTCGCCCTCCTGCGGCTGGCCGAGCCGGTCGGTAACGATGCCTTGCCGACCGCCCGGCGGGGCTGGCTCGGGCTGCGGGCGCACGCGTTCCGGGTCCGGCAGCCGGTGTTCATCCTCCAGCACCCGGCCGCCCACGCGCTCCAGCTTGCGATCGGGACGGTGACGGACGTCAACCCGTCGCCGGTGCAGGTCGCATACGACGCCAACACCGAGGGCGGGTCGAGCGGCTCGCCTTGCTTCAACTCCGCCCTCCAGGTCGTCGCCCTACACCACTTCGGGGCGAACGACCACAACCGGGGGGTGAAGGCCGAGGCGATACGTCGGGACCTGGTCGGGCGGGCGGACGCGGGGCTGAAGCAACTCACCGCTGAGGCCTGACCCGTGCCCCCACTCCCCCGTACCGGAGACCGAGATGAGTCACCTTTCCGGCCTGCAGACGAAGCAACTCCACGAGGCCCTGCATCACCCAAGGACTACTCATGTCAATAAATGCGTCAGAAGATCGCCACGACAGCGGATGGCCAAATAATGTCCATATATTCGCCTCAATGGACGGAGGTCTGGTATGCTTTTGATTGGACCCGACCGGCGAGAAACGGTAGCATCCACTTATCCTCTTTGTCGGCTGATTAACTTTCCGGGACAAGCCGTGCGGGGGACAGTGGCGGGTGGTCAGCACAATTGAGGTGGTCGGCGAGGCGCGTGAGTGCCGGGTGGATCTTATCCAATCTGTACGATTCATTCGAGCCGGCTCGTATACGGCTATCGGCACAGCGGATGTCGCTGCCGGGCTTATCAGCGCACTAGTTTTCCGGAGGAGTATCAAGGTCGACGAACGCGAATTCCGAGGGATCGGTTGACCCGTTTGCCACCGGCCAGAGTGGCTGGTCGATGCCGACGGGTGACCTATCCGATCTCCTGTAAACAATCTAGGTTACGCCTGAAACCTTTACACGGTGCGCGGCTATGACTCTGCACATCCATTATGTGCTCTTCGATGAGTCTGGCGAGTTCGTCGATCGGACTCGTTTAGATAAAGCGCTGACAGGTGCCACGCCGAGCGATATATTTGTTTTCTCTCACGGATGGAAGAATAACTTCACCGAGGCCAATGCCCTGTACACCGAGGTTCTCGCCCAGATGTCACTTGTCGCCGACACACAACCCGGCCTCCGCCCGGGCGGGTTCCGGCCGCTGTGCCTAGGTGTCATCTGGCCGTCGAAGGCATGGGATGACGAGGACACCACGCCGCAGTCCGTGGCGGAGGTGCTCTCGCCGGCCCGCGCGTCGGCGGAGGGGTTCCGCCACGACGCCCTACGCGTCACCGGGTTCCTGCTCCAGGACCGGCTCGACGGCCAGGACGCCGCCGACTTCCGAGCCCTGCTCCGCCGCCACGCCGACCGGCCGACCCTGCCCGAGGACGAGAGTGTCTTCGAGCCGGAGGCTCCCGAGGGCGAACTCGAAGGGGTGGTGCCTGCCGGGACCTCGGCCCGCGACGCGTTCCGCAGCTTCACCTACTGGCAGATGAAGAAGCGGGCCGGCGTCGTCGGGCAGGCCGGGGTGCGGGCCGCCCTGCGGGCCGTGCAGGAGGCGTTCCCCGGCGCGCGCGTCCACCTCGTCGGCCACAGCTTCGGCTGCAAAGTGATGCTGGCCGCGGTCGCCGGCCCGGGCGAGCCGACCCCCGCGCCAGTGCAGACGCTCGTGCTGCTTCAAGGGGCCGTCTCCGCCGAGGCGATGGCCGAGCGCGTCCCCGGCACCGACTCGCCCGGCGGCTACCGGGCGGCGGTCTCCGCCGGCCGGGTGGATGGGCCGATCGTGGCCACATTCTCGCGGCACGACCAGGCCTGCGGCCGGGCCTACCCGCTCGGCTCCCGCGTCGCCGGGCACGTCGGTGAGCTGGAGGGGTTCTTCGATCGCTACCTAGCCCTCGGCGCCGTCGGCCCGCGGGAACTCGGCGCGGCCCAGAAGCCGCTGCTGCCTATGCGCCACGTCGGCCAACCGTACGGCTTCGACGGGCCCGGCGTGTGGGGCGTTGACGGCGGCAGCCCGCCCGGGGAATTCATCACCGGCCACAGTGACATCCGCACGCCCCAGATCGCTTGGCTACTCTGGTCGGCCGCGCTGCGACGCTGACACACCGTTGTCACGAACGCCTTCAAGCCGCTGGTGGCGGGTGCCGCCCGCGTCACGTTCGCCCTCGACGACACTCCGACCCCGTGGTACGGGCGGCACAGAATAGAGCCGGGGTTCCTCGCTGCCGCCGCGCTCGCCGCCGTTGTGGTCCGGTCCCTGTGACACGCCCCTTCAGACGCCCAGCACCCGTGGTGACCTCCGCCGAAATCCAGGGTCGGTTCGCCGCGGCAGTTGTCCCGCGGTATTCAAAGCACCTTCGTCACGACCAGTCGTCCGGGCGGGCGGGGAGCGGTGCCGGAGGGAGCTGTGCTCTCAACCGGGCCGGGATACCCGCCGATCTAACCGTGACGCCAGGGTCGCGGGGGGCGGGATGCTGTTCGACTTTTCGGGCCGGCTGCGGGAGAACCCGCAGCTCCTGTCCCTGCTCGGCCACTACGCCCAGCTCGCGGCACCAGACCCGCCTGCCTGGCAGGACCGGGTGATGGAGCTGGACGGGGCCGACCCGCGGGAGGTGACCGCCCTCCACGGGGAGTTGATCGCGTTCGACTGGGTGGAGCAGAACGCCGGGCATGTCCGGGTGCGTCCCGACGGCTCGCTGGCCGAGTGCTACCGGGTGACCACCCAGGGGCTGCGGGAGTTCCGGCGGATCACCGGGCAGGAGGTCACTGATGAGCCGCCCGAGCCGCCTGCGAAGGCCCCGCCCGGGCCGCCACGACGCAAGAAGGCGAACGCTGAGCCCCAGCCGTCGAGCCCGGCGTAGCGCACGGCCTTCGTCTACGTCCGCGGTAGGCAGGGGCCGCGAGCCAGAATTAATTAAGCATACCCGTTGGTGTGACTGTTCCCGGCGCCCTTCCACTGGCTGTACCCATTTGGGAGGACCCGGCACCTATCCCCCTCCCCGTCAGTCGTCCGCGTCCAGTACGGCCAACAGGTCGTCCACTTCGATTCCCCCTCGGACCTGTTGTGTACGAGATATACTAATAACTGCTATTGGTGCGACTGTTCCCGGCGCCCTCCCACTTTCTGTACCCCTCGGGAGGACCCGCTGCCCACCCCTCCTTGTCAGTCGGCCGCGTCCAGCACAGCCAACAGCTCGTCGAAGTGCCATCGCCGGGTCGCGCCGTCCGGGATCTCGTCCGACGCCCAGCACGCGTGGTGCTGAGCCATCGTCTGCTGCAGAGATTCTGGCTGTCCCCGGCAATGCGGGTCGCGTGTGGCGAACCGTGTAGATCCCAGACGGGATGAAAGCCCTGAGCACCGGGACGGGCCGTGAGCCCAGCACGGTGGACGGCGGCCCCGCAAGACAGGCTCGTTCCGCCCGATCGGCCCGTCCACGTCGATGCCACGCACCCCGATATCGTGGCTCAACCGCCCGGCTGGAACTGCGATCCATGTCGGCCAGCCCGTTGCATCAGGGCGCCGGAGAGAGTACCTTCTACCAAACCCGATCGATCGAGGTGCAGATGTCGCCCGCAGTCGAAGCAACGCCCGAGTCGACCGCGGACCATTTGTCCCAGGCAATCCTGACCAAGCTGTCTGCCTCGCCCCACCCGCTCAAATTGGCCGACCTGGCCAAGGGGCTGCCCAATCCGAACAAGGCGAAGCCCACCGCCTTCAAAACAGAGGTCATCCGGGTTGTCGAGGGCGAGTACCAGGTCGGTCGGGTGTTCCGGTACCCATCCGGGTCGAAACAGACGGAGCGATTCTGGGTACGGGACGAGAAGCGCGTCTTGCAGGAGGCGGCGGTCGCCGTGGCGGCGGTTCCGGTTACCCTGGCGGCCCTCCGGACGGCCCTTGGGAGGGCCGTAAAAGGAACAGATGCGGGCTTTACCGAGGGGGTCGTCCGAGAACTGATCGGCCAAGACCGACTGTACGAGCACCCGCCCAAGACCAAGGCCGGCGGCCCCCTATTCGCCACCACACCGCCCCCGCCCCCAGTCCCCATCCTGGAACAACCGAAATTCCGAAAGCGGACCGAGACCCTCACCCGGTCGGCGGCTAAACTTCTCGCCGATGCAGGGGTCGGGCTCGACGACCTCGTGGCCGTCTTCCGGCACCGCATTAACTCCGCATCGGCGGACACCGGGCCCGCGCCACCCGCTGAGATCATCGCGCCCACCCAGCAGGGCACCGAGCAACTTGTCCTGGCGACAATCGCGACAGCCGGGCCGGCCGCCGTTCTCTCGCTGGCCGACCTGCGGCGGGGCCTCCCCGAGGACCACCAGGGGCCGGCCTTCGATGCCGCCGTCCTCCGACTTGCCGGCGATGGGCTGATCCGGGTGTATCAGGACGCCGACCCGCTCCGGTTCACCCCGGGCGAGCGGGCCGAGTACGTCACCGACGCCGACGGCCATGTATTCACCGCCGTCGCGCCCCCGGGGTAAGCCGTGATCCCGAAAACCCTCGACAACCCGTTCACCCGCCAACAGGTCGGGCAGGAACTCGCCCCCCCGCCGGGGAGCGTCCCGGACCTGTATGCCCCGGTCCTCGACCAGTGCCGCACCCTGGCCCGGGAGGTCCGCAAGTCCGGGGCGGGCACCAGCCTGATCGTCCGCGGGGAGGCGGGCAGCGGGAAGAGCCACCTGATCACCCAGCTCCGGGCCGAAACGGCGTCCGACCCGGGGGCGTTTGTAATCCGGGTGCCGATGGACCGGGCGTACGTGGGCCAGGTCTGGCGGTACGTCCGGGCTCACGTCGCCACGGAATTCCTGCGGAAGAAGTGGCATCCCCAGCAGCAAGACCTGACCGGGCTCCGCCGGGTCGTTCAGAACACGTTCCCGGAGTGGTCGCCGGACAAGGCCCACGGCGGGCTGCTCGGGATGTTCACCGGCACCACCCCGGCCCAGGCTCTCCAGAAACTGTTGGTCGATTTCGCCGAGGAGACCGAGGTCGCGTACGAGCTCCGCCAGGTGCTGCCGAAGGTGTGGGAGAAGGACGCGGCGGTCGCCGGGCTGGCCGGGGACTGGCTCCGGGGCAAGACCCTGGCCGACGACGACCTCAAGAAGCTCGGACTGCCGGTGGCCCACCCGAGCGAGTTCGAGCAGGAGCACACGGCCCGGGACGTGGTCACCTCCCTCTGCCGGCTGGCCGGGGCGGGGACGACCCTGGTGATCTGCTTCGACGAGGTCGAGGCCCTCTTGAGCGGGGCCGACGACGCGGCCACCCTCCGGGCGTTCACCACCTTGGTCACCTACCTGGTGTCCGAGCCCGGGCCGCGGCTGGTGGTGACGTTCATCCGCCCGGGGACCGAACTGACCCTCCGGCAGCACGTCGAGCACTCGAACCTGCAGAAGATGGGGCAGGTGACCGCGGCCGTCCCACCACTCGCGTGGGAACAGGTCGTCCGGCTGGTACTCGCCCGGTTGCATGCCGACCCCGGGTGTCGGACCGAACGGGCGAAGCACGCGGCCGACCAGTTCTGGCCATTCGCCGAGGGGTTCCTGCGTGACCTGTACGCGCGCCACCGATTGGCCCTCACCCCCCGGCACGTGCTGATCGCCTGCCGGATCGAGTTCGACCGACTCCGAAAGGGAGGCGGCCGGGACGAACCTACCCCGCCTCCGCCTCCTCCCGTCGCTACGCCTCAACTTCTGGCGGCCGTCGTGCCGCCCCCGCCCGCCGCTCCCGGGCAGGCGCTTGTTGCGGCTCCTCCCGCCTCCCCGGCCGAGCCGGAGTCTGGGCCGGAGCCGGTCTCAGGATCCGTTGCGCCCGGCGCCCAGCTCGATCCGCTCTTCCGGCGGATGTGGGAATCACGGCGCACCCACCACCTATCCCACCTCCACGCCCTTGCATTCGAGAAGGTGGTCGGGGACGGGCTGAAGTGGCTCGGGGTGGCCACCGGCGCCCCGTACGGTGTGGCCTCGGCTATCGACCAGCGGCTCGGGGACGTGAACCTGGTGTTCGCCCCCGCAGTGCCTGGCCCGAAGGCAATCGGGGTGAGCTTCTGTCACCACGACCCTCAGACCCTGTGGCGTCGGCTCGACCGCCTCACGAATCAGGTCCAGACCGCCAAGGCGCACGGACTGCTCGGAAGGTTAATGCTCGTCCGGGCGGCCGACGCCGCCCTGTCCGACAAGGCGAACGAGCGCCTGGACAAGATCCGCCGCGGCGGCGGATTCGTGCTGCTTCTGTCGAAGGACCAGTTGGCCGAGTTGGCCACCTTCCAGGAACTGATGGCCAAAGCCCAGACCGGAGGGCTGACTGATTTTGGTCAGCCGGTTCCGGCCGACCGGTATACGGCGTGGGCAACCGCGAACCTTTCCCCGGGCGTGACCGAGTTGGCCATGGCCGTTTTCGGCGATGGTATCCGTCGCGTCGCCCCGGCCGTCGGTGATCCCGCCGAGCCCAAGGCCACGGCCGTCATCGAACCCACCGCCCGGCCTAATGCTACGGCGGTCGTCGCGCCCGCGATGCCGGACAAGTCCGGCAGTCTCGGCAAGCGGTCCCAGTCGAGTCGGCAGGCCAAGGCGCGGAAGTAGGAGGACCCATTGCCGAACTACCCGACCCCGGCCTGGCGGGATGCCGACCGGCTGATCTACGGCGGCCTCCTCGGGCTGTCCGTGGCCGGGTCGCTCCAGTTGATTGGGAACCGGGGGGAGGAAGGCCCGGCCCTACTGGTGGCAGGGTACGCGTTCGCTGGTTCCGTCCCCCTTTTGGCCGCCAGTCTGGTGACGGAGTTGGTCCGCCACCGCCAGCACCGGCCGGACCCGGTGACCCCGTGGCGACAGTTCGTCGGCCTTGCGGCGGCGATGTCGGCCGTCGCCGGCTTGTCGGCCCTGTTCTTCCACCTCGGCCCGGTCCAAGGGGGAGTGTTCCTCGCCGCGGCGGTGCTGGCCGCGGCGGTGATCCGATCACTGTGACCGAAGCGAAGGTGTGGGCGTGTGACGAGCCCCCACTCGCTATGCTAGTATCCGTGTACTTTACGTTAAATCAATAATTGCTATCCGTGCGACTGTTCCCGGCGCCCTCCCAATGGCTGTACCCATCCGGGAGGACCCGGCGCCTACACCCCCACGCGTCAGTCATCCGCGTCCAGCACGGCCAACAGGTCGTCCACTTCCCAGCGGCGGGCTGCGTCCTCCAGGGTCACGCACGCGGCCCAGCAGGCGTGGTGCCGGGCCATCGACTGCCGCAGCGACGCCGGCGTGTCCCCCTCCCAGTCCGGGTCGCGGGTCGCGTCCCGCGCCAGGTCCCCGACGGGTGTGTCGTCCTCGATCCGCTGCAGCAGCCAGTCGCGAAAGCTGAGCGTGGCGGTCATGGCATCTCCTCCGAGGTGAGCACCACGTCCAATACGGACGACGGGCCCAGCGCCGCAGCGGAGGGTGCCACGGGTGCCGGGTGGGTTTCGGGAAGCGGGGTGCCGCGGGTGCCGTGTCGTGGGCGGCCGCCGGGGGGAGCCACCGCGGGCGTTGCCGGAGGCCGTTCGCGGCCCGCGCAAGGGTCAGAAGGACGCCAGCGGATGCTCTGTTCGGTTCTTCCCGAAAAAGAGGGAGAGACACGGCACCCGCGGCACCCTGGCCCTCGGAGGCCGTTTCCGACGGTGTTTCGTGGGTGCCGTGGGCCGCGGCACCCACCCGGCACCCGCGGCACCCCGAGCACGGCGTGCGGTTGGCGGACCGGGCGGGAACGCCCCGGGTGCCGGGTGGGTGCCGGGAGGTGCCGTTGGCTTCTGGGTGCCGCGGGTGCCGTTGCGGCGCCCCCGGGTGCCGCGGGACGGCGTGGCTACCGGCACCCCGGCGACGACTGAGGACCGGTGGCGCCCCCGCCCGGGACGATCGCCACCCGCCACAGTCGCTCGCCCTTGACCCGCCGGAACTGGGCCTCCAGCCCGACCGCCGGGAGCGCGGGTTGCAGCATCACCACCTGCTTGCCCCACTGGCTCGCGTCCCGCGGCCACTGCCGCTTGTGCCGGTCGACCTCGGCCACCGCGTTGCACGCGTCCAGCCA